>JACZKF010000016.1 GCA_014860175.1 Desulfuromonadales bacterium
GCCACCCGCTGCTGCTGGCCCGTTTCGGCTTCCAGGGGTTGCGCTCCGCCACCTGGCTGGCCCGGCACCGTTTCCAGCAGGAGCCGGCGCGGGCGCTCTTTGCCGGCCTCGCCGCCCATTCGCTGCTGCGCCTGGAACAGCCGATCACCGCCGCCTTCGGGCTGGTCCTGGGGGCCGCCGGGCATGCCGTCGGCTGGCCCTTCCCCCGGGGCGGTGCCCAGCGGCTGGCCGATGCCCTGGCCGGTTGCCTGCGGGAGTTGGGGGGGAAGATTCTCACCGACTGGCCGGTCGCCGCCTTGGAGGAGCTGCCTCCGGCCCGCACCATCTTCCTTGATCTCTCCCCCCGGCAGCTCCTGCAGCTGGCCGGCCACCGGCTGAGCCGCCACTACCGCTCTCAACTGGAGAAATTCCGCTACGGCCCGGGGGTGTGCAAGGTCGACTGGGCTTTGGCCGGGCCGATCCCCTGGCGAGCCGCCGATTGCGCCCGGGCCGGCACCTTGCATCTGGGGGGGACTCTGGAGGAGATCGCGGCGAGCGAACGGGCGGTCTGGGCCGGTGAACATCCGGAGCGCCCCTTGGTCATTCTCGCCCAGCAAAGCCGGTTCGACCCGACCCGGGCGCCGGCCGGACGCCATACCGGCTGGGGCTACTGCCATGTCCCCAACGGCTCGGAGGTTGACCTGAGCGACCGGATCGAGGCCCAGGTCGAGCGCTTCGCCCCCGGCTTCCGGGAGCTGATCCTGGCCCGGCACGTCCGCACCGCCGCCGGCTACGAGCGCTACAACCCGAACTATGTCGGCGGCGACATCAACGGCGGAGCCCAGGATCTGCGGCAACTGTTCACCCGGCCGGTGGCGCGGGAAGTCCCCTACGCCACCGGTATCGCCGGTCTTTATCTCTGCTCCTCCTCCACCCCTCCCGGCGGGGGGGTGCACGGCATGTGCGGCTATTACGCCGCCCGGGCCGCCCTGAAGGCGCAGTACCGACGGCTGTAGCAGCTGTTGATTTTGAGTTTTGATTCCCGGGTCAGAGATAGAGTACCGACAGCTCCGGCATCCCCAGGCTGGCCAGCAGATATTTGACTTTGGGACCACAGCGCTCGGGGACCAGCAGACAGAACTCACAGCCGGTCTCCTCGGCATGGCGGGCGAAAGTGCGCAGCTGTTCCTCGGTTTCCGGGGCGAACAGCGCTTCCTCGGTTTTGACTTCGAAAATGATCTTTTTCCCGTCCTTGCAGGCCACCACATCGGGTACCAGGCTGAGGCCGTGTTCGCCGAGCACATCCTGGGGGCGGGGGGCCGAAACCAGGTGGTCGGCTTCGATTTCATCGTAACCGGCCCGGCGCAGCGAATCGACCAGAACGTTGACCATCAGGTAGTGCCGAATTTCCGTCGCGGGGAGATGAAAAGCCATGCGAGTCCCTTCTCCTAAATAGTTCTCAGTAGGTTACTGCTGCCAAGTGAACCTCTAGGCTACCCGTAAAAGGATGGCCGTCAAGGGACGAAAGCGAGTTCCATTCGTTTTTCCTGTCTTGCGCAAATAATCGAAAAATCAAGCTTTTCATGAATCATCTGAGTGTGTCGAGCTTCTTGACAGCTAAGGGCTGGCTGATAACGTGCGGTGGATATGGCAGACAAAACTCACCGACACAAGGAGGCAGCACATGGCATTTAACCCGTTTCGTGAACGCGGCACCCCTCTCGAGAAACAGCTCCACAACTGGAAGGAGATCAACGTCCAGCCGTATGACAAGAACGAGGTCCACCCGTATACCCGCTGCCGGGTCATCCTGATGAACGGCATCGAAACGGAAGGGGCGATGTTCAATCACCAGTTCGCCCGCCACTGTGACGACATGGATCTCAAGCGCCACCTGGCCACCACCCGGAGAATCGAACAGCAGCAGCAAAAGATGATCAACTGGCTGGCGCCGGCCAACGAGAGCACCCTGGAAATCACCATCGGCTACGAGCAGGTGGCGGTCGATCTGACCGCCTATCTCGCCCGTACCGAGCCGGACCCGTACGTCAAGGCGGCCCTCGATTTCGCTCTGCTGGAGGATTTCGATCATCTCTACCGCTACGCCAACCTGCTGGAGATGACGGAAGGGAAAAAGGCGGACCAGATCACCAGCCAGTTGACGGAGATCACCGTCGGGCGGCCGACGGCCCTGGAGCACCGCCACCCCTTCGACGACGTTCGCCGCCACTACGACCGCAAGAAGGCGAGCCCCCTGACCCAGCTGCACGCTCTGACCATCCTGGCCGGCGAGCAGCAGACGATGAATTTCTACATGAACGTCGGCAACCGCCCGCAGGAGACGGTCGGTCGCGGGCTGTACCTGGAGATCGCCCAGATCGAGGAGCAGCATGTCACCCATTACGAGTCGCTGCTCGATCCCAATGCCTCCTGGTTTGAGATGCTGCTGCTGCATGAGTACAACGAGGTCTATCTGTATCACTCCATGCTGCAGCAGGAAGAGCATCCGCGGATCAAGAAGATCTGGGAGATGCACCTCGACCAGGAGCTGGAACACCTGCGCATTGCCGGTGAAATGATGCAGAAGTACGAAAAACGCGACCCGCAGGAGCTGTTGCCCCCCGAGCTGCCGGAGCCGACCTTGTTCCAGTCCAACATCGACTACGTGCGCGACGTCCTGGCCCGGAGCACCGACTTCAACGCCTTCGAGACGGAGTTCCTCCCCCCCGACAAGTTCCCCTCGGACGGACGTTATTCGGCTTACCAGAAGGTGGTCAATGCCTCCGACGTGCCGAGTGAGCTGGTGATCCAGCAACATATGCAGAAGATGGGGAAAGAGTACCGCCAGGAGCTGCAGGGGCCGCATCCGGTGGAGCGGTTCCGGATGCAATAAGCGAGAGGCAAGAGGCAGAGCTAAGGGCAGGGGCGGCGTGGCGCCGCCCCTGCTGTTTGCGTTTAGCGGTCTCTTTGCTGCTGTGGCGGGGTTTGTCTTACGACGATGTTGTTACGGACATCCCGAACGCCGTTGACTTCACGGGCGAGTTCTTCGGAGCGTTGCTTGTTCTCCTGCGAATCGACGAAACCGCTCAGCTGTACCACCCCCTCATAGGTCTGGACCTGCACCTGGGTCGCCTTGGCTACCGGATCACGGGCCAGGGCGGCATTTACCTGGGTGGAGATCGTCTTGTCGTCGATGTAGGTCCCGGCGCTGCGACGGGTCTCGGTGCCGCCACAGGCGCTGAAAACCACGAGCAGGATCAAAGCGATGAGTCCTCCAGCCAATTTCTGCATCTTGTTCATTTGCTGTCTCCTTTTGAAGGTGAAATGGGTCCTTGGCGGACCCGTCCGTCACTGCCCCTGCTCCACTTCGATGACGCCGCAGGCCAACCGCGCCCCGGCCTCGCCGGCCGGCTGGGAGGTGAAGTCGTCAGGATTGGCATGGACCAGAACCGCTTTGCCGACGATCGACTGCGGGCCGTCGAGCTGCAGCCCGGGATCGACCCGCCGATACTGGGCCGTTCCGTCGGGACCGGCTTCGATATTACCCAGATCGCCGGCATGGCGCTGGTCCAGAGGGTTGTCAGGGGCGCCGTGCGGAGTCCCTTGCGGGTTGAAGTGGCCGCCGGCGGAGGTGGCATCCGGGGCGCTGCAGTCCCCTGTCTCATGGACATGGAAGCCGTGCCGCCCCCCTGGCGGGAGCCCCTGGATTTCGGCGACCACTTCCACACCGTCCGCCTGCCGGGTGAAGGTCACCGTTCCGGTCGTCTCATTCCCCTGGGTGGGGGCCAGGCGGGCGATCGCTTGCTGAGGTGCGATTTCAGTGCCACCGGCATTGCCCGTGGCGGGTGCCGGCTGTGTCTGCACGGCGGGGGTCGAGGCCTGGGGCTGGACCTGGGGGACTTCGCGTTCCTGGCAGGCGGCCAGCGGTAAGGTGACCAGGGCGATCAGGGTGATCAGGGTGATCGATAGTTTATTCATCAATAGTTTCCTCCCCGTGACTGCGGGCATCGTTGCAGGCCCGTAGAGAGTTCCTGATTTCTTTTATATATCGCCGATAGACGATGTCAAACCATCAACTGAAGAGGAAGTCGATCGCCCGGGGGGGGAGAGGTGTAAACCGGATGGTAATCAGG
>JACZKF010000163.1 GCA_014860175.1 Desulfuromonadales bacterium
AATATCCAGGATGAAGTCTCCCTTTTTGACCCAGTTCGCCATGGAAGGGGGGAGAACATCCTTGACCTTCTCCCAGTTGGCCGCATCGATCTTGTCTCCCGGTTTGATCTGCAGCTGCTGGAACAGTGCCGCCTGATCTTCCTTCCATCCCGCATTCACATTGCCTGCGAAGCCGACTGCAATAGCAGCGAGCAACCAGAGTCGCACCAGACTTTTTCGTTCCATTCTTGCCTCCTTTGTTCGCGAGTGCCCCTAACACCCGACCGCTATAACCGACCGTTCGTTTTGGTTCGCGGCCGCGTTGACTTGTTTAGAAGGATCAGATTAAGGTCCGCCCAACCGATCGGTCGTTCTGGACTTGGCTCATCTTGCCAGAAATCCCCGGCTTGTCAAGAAAATAAAAAGGTGTTCTACCAGCGTTAAATGGGCAGCCGTTTTCCTCCCGGTGCTGCGCATCGGACATACCTCGAAAAACCAGCCCATGGCCGTAAGTTATTAGGATTACTAAAAGTTGTGCGGCTTTCAGTCAGGCGCCCTGCAGTCTACAGTTCGACGAGCACCTTGGTATCCAGGTAATGGGGAGTGATGGACCGCAACCTGTCGTCTTCGAAGGTGAAAACCTCGGCGAGGCTCATATTGACGGTGCGCCCGGTCTTCTTCCCGGTGACGGTCACCGAGCAGATGGTCACCACGCTGTTTGGCCCCTCGGTGAATTCGAGAATTTTCGGCTCGAAGCGTTCGTAGGTTTCCATGAAGACTTTGCGGAACAGCCCCTTGAACCCCTTCACGCCACGGTATTCCCCGGCGTATGGATGGGAGGCCGCGGGGAGCAGTTCGAAATCGGGGTGCAGGAGAAGCTCGGCTTCCTCCCACTTGCCCTGGGTGGAGAGCTGAAAGAATTTCTTGAGCAGGTCGGTCTTGCTTGCAGCCATCGGGTCACCTCCAGGAGTAAAGATCAGAGCCCGAGTTCCGCCGCGACGATTTCGCGGTGCCGGGCCACATCTCCATAGGCCTGCTCGGCGGCCTTGGCGCGCCGATAATAGATCTGCAGGTCCGCTTCTTCCATGAAACCGAATCCGCCCATGACCTGATGTCCCAGGCCAACCAGTCTGCGGTTGGCTTCACTGACCCACGACTTGCACATCGAAACCTGCTTGTCACAGGGGATCCCTGCGGCGAGCTGCACGCAGGTCGCGTGCGTGATCAGTGCCGACGTATCGAGGTAGGTCAGCATGTCGGCGCAATGATGCTGGATCGCCTGAAAACTTCCGATCGGGCGCCCGAACTGCTCCCGCTTCTTGGCGTAATCGACGGTGAGCTTCAGGACTTTGCGCGCCCCGCCGACCATTTCGGCACATTTGGCGACCGCCGCTTCGCGCAGGACCGCCTGCAGGACCGGCCATCCCGACCCCGCCGTACCGAGCAGGTTCTCCCGGGAGAGCCGGACCTGGTCGAAGACCACCTCACACTGCTTGTCGGCGGCCATCGTCTGGAGTTCCTGGACGGCAACCCCCGCCGTCCCCTTCGGGACGAGGAAGAGACTGACCTCTTCGGCGCTGCTGCCGATGCGGGCGGCACAGATGATGGTGTCGGCCACGTGGGCGAAGGGGACGAAAAGGGAAACCCCGTTGAGGACGTAACCATCCTCCTTGGCCGTCGCCTGCAGCGGCAGATCGGCCGCAGCGATCGGCTCAGCCTGGCCGGCGTAGGCGAGGGTGAGGAGGTGATTCCCCTGCGCCAGCTTTGGCAGCAACGCCTCTTTCTGCGCCTCGCTCCCCCCCTTGAGCAGGAGGGATGAACCGAGGACGACGGTGGAAAAGAAAGGACCGGCGTACCCGGCATGCCCCATCTCTTCCAGAATGGCCGCCAGGTCCGCGAAGGTCGCCGCGGCCCCGTCGTACTCCTCGGGAACGTTCAGCCCCATCCAGCCGATTTTGGCCATCTTCTTCCAGATCTTCGGGCTGTAACCCTTCTCGTCCTCTTCCAGTTCGCGGATAAGGGCGCTGTTCATCTCTTTGCTGAAGAAATCCCGGGCGGACTCCTTCAGCATCTTCTGCTCAACCCCAAGCTCGTAGCTCATGTTCCGTCGCCTCCCCTATGCCCTGGGTAGCCCCAGGCCCCGTTGGGCCATGATGTTTCTCTGGATCTCGGCCGATCCGCCGTAGATCGTCTCGATGATGGTCCACCTGTACAGCCACTCGGGGAACCCCTCCAGAACGGCATGCTTCGACCCGGTCTTCAGCTGCCCCATCGGCCCCAGGATCTCCATCGCCGTGTTCGAAAGGCGCTGCTCGAATTCGCTGAGAAAGTTCTTTTCCATCGAAGCCTGGTAATTGGGGATCTTCCCGTTATCGAGCAGGTGCGCCAGATTGAAATAAAGATGGTGAATGACCTCCAGCTCCGTCGCATGCTCGGCGAGCTTCTGCCGGATCAGAGGGTCCTTGGCCAGCGGCTTGCCGTTGCGGGTGGCCGTCTTGGTATAGGCGAGGATCTCTTCGAAATATTTCTTGTAATGCCCCCAGGGGAACATCCGCTCGAAGTCGAGGGCGGCCATGATGTACTTGAAGCCGCTGTTGACCTCGCCGACCAGATTGCGGCGGGGCACCTTGACGTTGTCATAGAAGACCTCGTTTGTTCTCGTTCCGGCCATGGTGATCATCGGACGGACGGTGATGCCGGGGGTGTTTTTCAGATCAACGATGAGGATCGAGATCCCCTTGTGCTTCGGACCTTCCAGGTTGGTCCGCACGGCGAGCCAGTGGTAGTCGGCAACGTGGGCGTGGGTGTTGAACGTCTTCTGCCCGTTCACCAGGAAATGATCCCCCTTGTCGGCCGCGTGCATCTCCAGCGCCATCAGATCGGAACCGGCAGCCGGCTCCGAATAGCCGAGGGCGAATTCGATCTCTCCCGTGGCCAGCCGGGGCAGGTATTCCTTCTTCATCTCCTCGGTGCCGTAGCGCAGGATGCTCGGTCCGGCCATGTGCGCGCCAGCAAAGTGGATCGGTACCCGATGGTAGGCCATCTCGTTACGGATGGCATACATCAGCATCTCCGAGGTTTCCAGCCCCCCGTACTCTTTCGGCCAGCAGGGGGTCAGCCACCCCTTGGGAGCGAACTTCTGCACGAATTTGCGCCCTTCCTCGCCTCCGTAGATGTACTCGAGATGATGCGACTCCTCCAGCAGCTCAGGGGTGATCTCTTGAGCGAAGAAACGCCGGACCTCATCAAGGACCTGCTGCTCCTCCTGGTTCAAAGGAATTTTCATGTCCGTTCCCCGCAATAAGTGTTGAAGCTCGACTCGATATCCCCTGAAAACCCCCACCACGCGTCTCGGGCGGGGCATTGTTTTTTGATCGACCGTTCGATACATATTACCCAGCCGCAAGAACCCTTGTCAAATAAAAAAATGTTTCATTCTTTTCCTGCGGTTCCGGACCGAACGGGCGCAGAATCGGGCGGGCGGCATATTCTTTTGCCTTCCATTGAACCGAACGGTTGTTTATATTGAGCAACCGGCAGCGCTGTCGCCGGCCGATCCTTGCCTCGCCTGTGAGACGCTATGACGAAGATACGGAAGCAGCTGGTGGAGGTGGCCCGGGGCGACCGGCCCGCCGACCTGTACATCGAAAACGGCCGGATATTGAATGTCTACTCGGGGGAGATCCTCTCCGGGCTCGGGATCGCCGTGACGGCTGGGCATGTGGCCTACGTCGGCCCCGGGCGGGGGATGATCGGCGCCGCCACCCGTCGCCTCGATGCCGAGGACCGCTACCTGGTGCCGGGATACATCGACCCGCATGCGCATTTCGACTGTTTTCTGTCGCTGCGGAGCCTCGCCGCCAGCCTGCTCCCCCTGGGGACGACGACCCCCGTCAACGACACCCTGGCCATGGTGGCCCGCTTCGGCAGCGGCGGTCTCGACTACCTGCGGGCGGCCGGAGCCGGGCTGCCGCTGCACGTCTTCTACACCGTCCCGGCCTCGGGATGGGCGCCGGAACTGGAAGATCTCGGCTATCCGGCCGGCCGTCATCTCAGCGACGCTGAACTGGACGCGCTGCTGGCCGACGATATGGTGCTGGGAACGGCCGAATTTCTCACCTGGCGGCGATTGATTTCCGGAGACCCCCAGGCCTTCGGCCGCCTTGAGCTTGCCCGGGCCCGCGGCAAGCTGCGCGAGGGGCACAGCCCGGGGGCCAAGGCCGACCAGCTCCAGGCCCTGGCCGCCGCCGGCATCAGCGACTGTCACGAGGCGATTACCGCCGACGATGCCCTGCAGCGCCTGCGCGCCGGCATGTACGTCATCCTGCGGCAT
>JACZKF010000164.1 GCA_014860175.1 Desulfuromonadales bacterium
ATCGCTCTCGAAGCGCTCGACTTGATCGAAGCCGAATTTGAACTCCTCCCCCCGATCACCGACCCCGTCCAGGCCCGTCGGCCCGACACTGATCAATTGCACGAGACTGGAAACCTCCTCAAACACATCAAAGTCCGCAAAGGAGACCTTGAGGCCGGGTTTGGTGAAGCAGATGTTATTCTGGAACACACCTACCACACTGCC
This sequence comes from Desulfuromonadales bacterium, assembly GCA_014860175.1. Lineage (GTDB taxonomy): Bacteria > Desulfobacterota > Desulfuromonadia > Desulfuromonadales > JACZKF01 > JACZKF01. The sequence goes on from JACZKF010000164.1 coordinate 205, forward strand.
ACCACCGATCACGCCTTCCTGGAGCCGGAATGCGCCATCGCCCGTCCCATCCCGAATGGCCGCATGGAGATCTATGTTGGTTCGCAGATTCCCTATGCCGACCGTTACCAGGTAGCCCTGGCTCTCGACTGGGATGAGAAACGCGTCCGGGTGGTCGGGCAGCTGATGGGTGGCGGTTTCGGCGGTAAAGAAGACATCGCCGGTCAGATCCATGCTGCCTTGCTGGCCAATGCGACCGGACGTCCGGTCAAATTGCTTTACGACCGCCACGAGAGCCTCATCGCCCATCCAAAACGACATGCCACCCAGATCAAGGTCAAGGTTGGCGCAAAAAAAGACGGTACTCTGACCGCCGTGGAAACCGAACTTTACGGTGATACCGGCGCATACGCCTCCCTGGGTGAAAAAGTCATGACCCGCGCCACCACCCATTCCTCTGGCCCCTACGAAGCCCCTAACGTGCGCGCCGACTGCTACGCCATGTACACCAACAACCCGCCTTCCGGCGCATTCCGCGGATTTGGGGTCACCCAATCCGCCTTTGCCGTTGAAAGTATGATGGACACCCTGGCAGAAACACTCGGTATGGACCTGGTAGAGATCCGCCGCAAGAACGCCCTCAAACTTGGCTCGGTGACCAACACCGGCCAGGTACTGGACGAGAGTGTTGGCCTGCTAGAGTGTATTGACCGCACGGTCGAAAAGATCCACGAACTTTGCGAAGGCGATCCTTTCAAACCGACACCAGTTGAAGGCAATCCCCACATCCTTAAATCCTGGGGCTTGGCTGTCGCCTATAAAAATACCGGTTTGGGCGGCGGCGCACCTGATAAAGCTGGAGCAGAAGTCGAATTATACGAAGACGGGCATCTTGAGGTCCGCACCTCCTCAGCCGAACTCGGCCAGGGGTTGGTCACTATCCTCCAGATGGTCGTAGCCGAAGAATTCCAGTCCCCGGTTGAAGATGTCCGTGTCCTCGTCATGGATACTGACCTGACCCCAGACGGCGGCCCAACAACTGCATCACGCCAGACATATGTCACCGGAAACGCCGCTCGGCTGGCAGCCCAATCCCTCCGGGAGGCCATCACCGCCACCCTGGCAGAACGCTTCAATACACCACCGGACCAGATTGCATTTGTCGAAGGTCTCGCCCAGGTCGGCGAGCAGCAGATCACACTCGGTGAAGCCGCTCGCATCATGCAGGAAGAAGGCAGAAAACCGGTCACCATGTATGAGTACTGGGCCCCAGAAACCAAACCTCTTGGCGAAGGTGGCAAAATGCACTTTGCCTTCTCCTTCGCTGCCCAAGCAGCCGAAGTGGCCGTTAACACCCGCACAGGCGAAGTTCAGATCCTCCGCATTATCGCAGCCACCGACGTCGGCAAAGCCCTTAATCCTCTCGGCTTGCGCGGACAGATCGAAGGCGGTGTCATGATGGCAATCGGCAATGCCCTCACCGAAGAATTTATCATCGACGAGGGTATCGTTTTCACCGACCGCATGGCCCGCTATCGGATCC
>JACZKF010000165.1 GCA_014860175.1 Desulfuromonadales bacterium
GGGCAGACGTTGCAGCTCCGGCAGCCGGTGCACTCGGCCAGTTCGGGGTAGATCCCGGGGAGGCTGGCGAAGGGGTCGGGGAGCTCCTCCAAACGGTAGTGGGCCGTGCGCGAAGGGAAGTAGGGGAGCATGATGACGTTCATCCCTTCCGCCACCAGCACCTGGCAGCCGAGGCCGAAGCGCACCCGCTGCTTCCCCTGCTCCAGGTAGGCGACGGTGCAGGCGCCGCACAGCCCCGAGAGGCAGCCGATCCCCCGTTTGATGTCGTGGCCGGTGTCCCAGAGCGCCTCGATTACCGTCAGCCCCGCCGGCACCCGGATCTTGCGTCCTTCCAGTTCGATGGTCAGCAGACGTTTTTCACTCATGGCGGTCTCCGGCAGAGATTAGTGGCGTGCGTTTCCCCAGATCGCTCCGGTCCTCTCCCGGGAAAACCGGGAAGATGCGGTTGAAGAGCCAGAACAGCAGGAAGGGGGTGAGCAGGACGGCGGCGGCGCCGACGGCCCCTTCTTTGAGCGCGATCAGGCTACGCGGCACGATCGGCAGCTCGTAATGCATGAAGCCAGCGGTGGAGAGGGAGAAGGCCTGGCCGCCGATGACCACGTTCCAGCGCATCATGAAGACCCCCCCGAGCACCAGCACCGCCGCCGCCAGCGCCCGGCGGACGGTGAGCCGCGGCAGCAAGAGCAGAACCAGCGGCAGCAGGCTGCCGAGTCCGTACTGGAGGACGAAAATGTTGAAGAAGTCGCGACGGTAGATCACCTCGCGCAGGATGTCCCAGCTTTTCATGGCGGTATAGCCGCGGAAAATCACATCGAGCAGCTCCAGCAGCAGGGCGACCACCAGGAAGGCGACCAGCCAGCGGGCGGTGATCCGCACCTCGGCTTCTTCCACCCCCCGCAGCCGCTGTGCCTGCAGCGAGCAGGCCCGCGGATAGCGTCGGGCGAAGCGGCGCCGCAGGGTAAAGCGGCGAATCTCCATCACCGTGATGTAGCAGAGCATGCAGATGGCGATCCCCGACACCACCGCCGAGAGGATAAACAGTACCGGCATCAGCGGTGTCATCCAGAGGGCGTTGGCCTTTACCGAGCCGAAGATGAAGCCGGCGTAGCCGTGGAGGAAGAAGGCGACGGGGATGCCGATGGCCGCCACCACCTTGAGCGCCTTCTCGTCCCGGGCCAGCGCCAGGGGGGTGAGGTCATGAGCCCCCAGGCAGAGGAGGGAAAAGAGGCGAAGCTGCACGGTTTCGGTCAGGCGGCGGCGCTTTTTGGCCGATAGCGACTGCGCCGTGCGGACGAAGAAGGGGCGGTAGACGAACCACAGCTCGGTGGAGACGATGGCGCCGTAGGTCATGAAGACGATGCCGAAGGCGGAGATGGCCGAGCTGAAATGGGGGGTCAGCAGCACGTTCAGGGCCCGCAACGGCTGCTGCAGGTGCAGCAGCAGCGGCAGCATCGCCACCGGCAGCAGGGCGAAGGAGAAGACCAGGGCGAAGCGGGCGACGTCCTTGAGCGCCTTCACCCCGAAGACGTGATAGAGGGAGGAGAGGACAAAGGCGCCGGCCACCAGCCCGGTCATGAACGGGTACATGACGATCTGGATGGTCCAGTAGACGAATTCGTTGGGGAAGACGAACAGCTCCTTGAGGGTCCATTCCGCACCGTGCACCATCAGCGCACCTCCTTGCTCAGGCCGAGGTAGTAGACCTGGGGCTTGGTACCGTACTCGTCTTTGAGCACCCCGATCCGGCTGCCGAGGACCGTGCGGGTGACCGGGTCGGTCGGGTCCTTCAGATTGCCGATCTGCCGGGCGCCGAAGGGGCACGCCTCGACGCAGGCCGGGCGCCCCCCTTGGGAGAGCCGGTGGTAACAGAAGGTGCACTTGTCGGCGGTGTGATGGACCGGGTGGAAGAAACGGGCGCCGTAGGGGCACCCCATGATGCAGTAGCCGCAGCCGATGCACCACTGGCGATCGACCAGCACCACCCCCTCGGCCGTGGCATAGGTCGCCCCCACCGGGCAGACCTGGGCGCAGGACGGCTTGTCGCAGTGGTTACAGAGCTTGGGGACGAAGAAGGCCTGCTCGACCTCCCCCTCCGGAAT
>JACZKF010000166.1 GCA_014860175.1 Desulfuromonadales bacterium
TCCCGGCACCGCATGGACAACAGCAGAGTAGTGCAAAAGCGCCTGTGTGTTCGCTCGATGGTCGCAAAATTGCGACGACTCTCTTCTAACCCTGGGCGTGCTTGTTGCCGGCGGCCGAACGACCGTCCTGCTCCGGCAATGAGATGCCGAGCCGCTTGATGATGCGGAATAGTGTGCTTTTCTGAATACCCAACGCCCTGGCGGTAGCCAAACGGTTATAACCGCTTTGCTCCAAGGCGGTGCGAATGGTCTGGCTGTCGATTAAGTTGCGCGCCTCCTTAATACCCGAAGGCAGGCTGCCGGGTTTGCGATGCGCCGTCAACTCGTCCGGCAGGTGCTCCATGCCGATAACCTTCTTATTGCAGAGGACAAATGCCCGTTCGATCACGTTTTCCAGCTCACGGACATTTCCCGGCCAGTGGTAGGCCTGCATGGCAGTCAGCGCCTCGGGCGAGATCGCCTTCACCGGCCGGCGCGCCTTGCGGGCAGCGGCCGCCAGGAAATGCCGGGCCAGCGGTTCGATATCTTCCCGGCGCTGGCGCAACGGCGGCAGCTGCAGGCCGATGACGTTGAGCCGGTAATAGAGGTCTTCGCGAAAATTTCCCTGTCGCACTTCCTTTTCCAGATCCTTGTTGGTGGCGGCGACAAACCGCACGTCGACCCGGCGGGGGCGGTTGGCGCCGACCGGAATGAACTCCCCCTCCTGCAGCACCCGCAGCAGCTTGGCCTGCAGATTCGGGCTGAGGTCGCCGACCTCGTCGAGAAACAGGGTGCTGCCGTGCGCCTCCTCCAGCAGCCCCCGCTGGTTCTGCACGGCGCCGGTGAAGGCCCCCCGCAGGTGGCCGAACAGCTGGCTCTCCAGCAGCGTTTCGGAGAGGGCGGCGCAGTTGATGGCGAGCATCCGCCGCCCGCCGCGGCCGCTGGCCTGGTGGATGGCAGCGGCGATCAGCTCCTTGCCGGTGCCGCTTTCCCCCAGGATCAGGACGCTCGAATCGCTTCCCGCCACCCGCAGGGCCAGGTCGTGGACCTCGCCGAAAGCCGCACTCTGGTAGATAAGCGCCGTCTGCGGGGAGCGCTCCCGGAGCTCGCGGCGCAGCGATAGATTCTCCTCCAGCAGCTGCTCCCGCTCCAGGCAGTGCTGCACCAGGGCGAACAGTTTTTCCTGGGGAAACGGCTTGGCCAGGTAGTCGTAGGCCCCCAGCTTCATCGCTTCGACGGCCGACTCGATGGTGCCGTGACCGGTCATGATGATGACCGGCAGCTCTGGCTGGACCCCCTTCACCCGGCGCAAGGTCTCGATGCCGTCGAGTTCCGGCATTTTGATATCGAGCAGCAGCAGGTCGCCCCCCCCTTCGGCCTCCTGCAAAAATCGCAGCAGCGCCAGGGGGCCGGCGAACGTCTCCACCTGGTAACCCCAGCCGCCCAGCATCTTCAGCAAATAGCGGCGCATCCCTTCTTCATCGTCGCAGACCAGTATCCTCGGCGTCATTCCGGCGTACTCCCGTGGGCAAAGATTTTTCATCATAAACGCAAAACCGGCGCCGATGGAAGAACCTTGCCGCGTGGGAAAGGTCGAGCGTCGACGCAGCGGGTGGGTCACAGGTATCCAGAGGCGGACAAAAGTATCCACTCAGCCGCTACCTGCCGCAGCCGCCCGCCTGCAGCCGAAACCGCTCCGAGGGGGGCGGGCGACCGTTTTGCGCCGCCGTAAACGGTTTGGCATGCGGCTTGCCCAAGGGGTAATTACTTTTGCGGCGTATGCCTTTTAGGGCGCCCCCTCGGCGCCAATTTCGAACAAGGAGAGAGTCATGGGAGTTTCACGCAGGCAATTTCTCAAAGGGGGCGGTCTGGCCGCCGGCGCCTTGGCCCTGAACGGCAAGCCGGCCCTGGCCGGCGGCGCCGATTCACCGGAGTTGCGCACCAAGGGGCTGCAGACCAGCACCACCATCTGCCCCTACTGTGCCGTCGGCTGCGGCATGATCGTCCACACCAGGGACGGCAAAATCGTCAATATCGAGGGGGATGCCGACCACCCGATCAATCAGGGGGCGCTCTGCTCCAAGGGGAGCGCCCTGTTTCAGGTGGCCAATAACGAGCGGCGGCTGACCAAGGTGCGCTATCGCGCCGCCGGCAGCGACCGCTGGCAGGAGAAGCCCTGGGATTGGGCCCTGGACCGCATCGCGCATCTGATGAAGGAGTCCCGGGACCGCCACTTCGTCGCCACCGAAACCAGGGACGGCCGGGAGTACGTCGTCAATCGCAACGAGGGGATGGCCTTTTTGGGGGGGGCCGCCCTCGACAATGAGGAGTGCTATCTCTGGAGCAAGTTCTCGCGGGCCATGGGGGTGGCCTATCTCGAACACCAGGCCCGAATATGACACTCCGCGACGGTCGCCGGTCTGGCGACCTCCTTCGGCCGTGGTGCCATGACCAACCACTGGAACGATATCCAGCACGCAGACGTCATCCTGGCCATCGGTTCCAATCCGGCGGAGAACCACCCCATCTCCTTCAAATATATCGAAAAGGCCATGGACCAGGGGGCCAAGCTGATCAGCGTCGACCCCCGCTTCACCCGAACCTCCTCCAAGGCCGACATCTACGCCCAGCTGCGGCCGGGCACCGACATCTCGTTTATCGGCGGGATGATCAACTACGCCCTGCAAAATGACCTCATCCACCGCGATTACGTCGTCCACTACACCAACGCCTCCTTCCTCATCGACGACGGTTTCGCCTATGAGGAGGGGATCTTCTCCGGCTATTCGGCCGAGACCTTCAGCTACGACAAGAGCAGCTGGAAATACCGCAGCGACCCGCAGGGGAACCCTCTGCGCGACCCGACCCTGCAAGACCCGCGCTGTGTCTATCAGCTGATGAAGGCCCACTTCGCCGCCTATACCCCGGAAAAAATCTGCGAGATCACCGGGACCGCCATCCAGGACTTCATGGCCGTGGCGCGCACCTTCTGCGCCACCGCCGGTCCGGGCCGGGCCGCCACCATCATGTACGCCATGGGGACGACCCAGCACACCTATGGCACCCAGAATGTCCGCTCCTATGCCATGCTCCAGCTGCTGCTGGGGAATATCGGCATCGCCGGCGGGGGGATCAACGCCCTGCGCGGCGAGGCCAACGTCCAGGGTTCGACCGACTACGCCCTGCTCTATCACATCCTCCCCGGTTATCTGAAATCGCCCGAGTACGGCGATCTCGACCTGGCCGACTACTTCGCCAAGACCATTCCCAGGGCCACCGACCCCAAAAGCGTCAACTGGTGGAGCAATACGCCCAAGTACCTGGTCAGCCTGCTGAAGGCCTGGTGGGGGGAGAACGCCACCGCCGCCAACGATTATGGCTATGCCTATCTGCCCAAGCGCAGCGGCAACTACTCCTTCCTCATGCTGATGGAGCGGTTGCAGCAGGGGGGCTTTGACGGGCTCTTCTGCATGGGGACCAACCCCATTGTCGGCGGCCCCGATTCTCTGGCCATCGGCCAGGGGCTCGGCAAACTCAAGTGGATGGTGGCGGCCGACCTGTGGGAGACCGACACCAGCGTCTTCTGGCAACGGCCGGGGGTCGACCCGAAGGAGATCCAGACCGAGGTCTTCCTTCTCCCCGCCGCCAGTTCGGTGGAAAAACAGGGGAGCATCTCCAACTCCGGGCGCTGGGCCCAGTGGCGCTACAAGGCGGTCGATCCCCCCGGCGAAGCCGAAAGCGACGCCTTCATCATCGACCAGCTCTACCGGCGTCTGAAGAATCTCTATGCCAAGGGAGGGGTTTTCCCGGAGCCGATCGTCAATCTCTCCTGGAACTACGGCAGCGGCCACGAGCCGGACATCGATCTGGTGGCCCGGGAGATCAACGGCTACTTCCTGCGTGACGTGGAGATCAAAGGGAAGCTTTACCGGGCCGGGGAGCAGGTCCCCGCCTTCGCCGCCCTGCAGGACGACGGTTCGACCGTCTCCGGCAACTGGCTCTACTGCGGATCGGTCACCGAGGACGGCAACCTGATGCAGCGCCGCGGCAAGGAGGACCCCACCGGCCTGGAGATGTACCACCAATGGTCGTGGTGCTGGCCGGTCAACCGCCGGATCCTCTACAACCGTGCCTCCGTCGATCCCGGCGGCCGGCCCTGGAACCCTAAAAAAGTCGTCATCGCCTGGAACGAGGCGGCCGCCAAGTGGGAGGGGGACGTCCCCGACGGCCCCTGGCCACCGATGAACAAGCCCGACGGCCGTTATCCCTTCATCATGACCGCCGAGGGGCTCGGTCGCCTCTTCGCCGCGGGGCTGGCTGACGGCCCTTTCCCCGTCCATTACGAGCCGATGGAGAGCCCCACCATCAATCTGATGTGCAAGCAGCAGACGAACCCGGCGGTGCGCCCCCCGGCCAAGCTGAGCAACCCGGAGCAGTTCCCCTACATCGGCACCACCTACCGGGTCTCCGAGCACTGGCAGGCCGGGGCGATGACCCGCAATCTCTCCTGGCTGGTCGAACTGGTTCCCGACATGTTCGTGGAGATGAGCGAAGGGCTGGCGAGTTGGAAGGGGATTCGCAACGGCGACATGGTCACCATCTCCTCCGAGCGCGGGGCGATTCAGGCCCGGGCGCTGGTCACGTCCCGCATCAAGCCGCTGCGGATCGGCGGCAAGATGGTGGAGCAGGTCGGGCTGCCGTGGCATTTCGGCTTTGCCGGTCTGGCCAAGGGGGACAGCGCCAACGTCCTGACGGCGGCGGTGGGGTGCGCCAATACCACCATCCCCGAGTACAAGGCCTTTTTGTGCAACATCGAGAAAGGGGGAACCCAGGGATGAGCGCCCGCACCGATTTTTCCAGAGACAAGGCGTTTCTGATCGACATGACCAAGTGCACCGGCTGTCGCGGCTGCCAGGTCGCCTGCAAGCAGTGGAATCAGCTCAAGGCGGAGAACACCACCTTTTTCACCGGGGAGGGGTACCAGAACCCACCGGCGATGAGCGAGCATACCTTCACCCGGATCAAGTTTCGGGATTACCAGAAAAACGGGCAGAACGAGTTCGCCTTCTACAAAGAGATGTGCATGCACTGCAACGACCCGGCCTGCGCCTCGGTCTGCCCGGTCGGCGCCTTCCAGAAGACGGCGGAAGGGCCGGTGGTTTATCTCGACGACAAATGCATCGGCTGCCGCTTCTGCATGATCGCCTGCCCTTTCGGAGTTCCCAAGTACGAGTGGAGCAAGGCGTTTCCCCTGGTGCGCAAATGCACCGGCTGCTACAGCCGGGTGCAGGAAGGGCTCAAACCCGCCTGCGCCACCACCTGCCCGACGGCCATCACCTACGGCCCCCGGGAAGAGATGATCAAGGAGGCCGAGCGGCGCCTGGCGGCCCATCCCGACCGTTACCTGCAGAAAGTCTACGGGAAGGAAGAGGCGGGGGGGACCAGCGTCATCTACCTGACCGCCCTCCCCTTCGACGAACTCGGCTTCAAGCCGGTGACGATGCGGGCTCTCCCCTCCTACACCTGGCAGGCGCTGCGCCTGGTCCCCGGCATCTTCCTGACCGTCGGTGGCACCTTGTCGGCCGTCTCCTGGTTCCAGCACCGCAAGGAGAAGGTGAAACAGGCGGAAACCGAAAGCAAGGGTGCAGCATGCTGCGCCGCTGCGGAAGCTGCAGAGACCAGCAAGGAGGATCACCAATGACGGCGGCCCGCTATGTCCTTCATGAAATCCAGAGCTATCACCGCTTCATCAAGTTCCTGATCTTCCTGGTGGCGCTGGCGGCGGTCGGCTCCACCATCCGCTTCATCTTCGGCCTGGGGGCGACCACCAACCTCAACGACACCTACCCTTGGGGTTTGTGGATCTCCTTCGACGTGGTCACCGCCGTCCCCCTGGCGGCCGGCGCCTTCACCATCGGCGTGGTCGCCCACATTTTCCATATCAAGAAGCTTGAGCCGCTGGTGCGGCCGGCCATTGTCACCGGCTTTCTCGGCTACTCCCTGGTCTGCGTCGGTCTGATGCTCGACCTGGGGCAGCCCCATCGCGGCATTTACGTCCTGTTCCCCTGGAACTGGAACGTCCATTCGCCGATGTTCGAAGTGTCGATGTGCGTCATGGCCTACACTACCGTTCTCTTCCTGGAGTTCCTGCACCCGGTCTCCGAGCGCTTCGGCTGGCACATCCCGCTGCGCCTGCTGCGCAACCTGCAGATCCCCTTCGCCATTTTGGCGGCGATGATCTCCACCCTGCATCAGTCGACGCTGGGGACCTTCTTCCTGATCGCCGTCGACAAACTTCACCCGCTCTGGTACAACCCCCTGCTGCCGCTGCAGTTCTGGCTGTCGGCGATCTTCACCGGCCTCTCCATCGTCATCCTGGAAGCCAGCCTGGTCCACCGGTTCATGGGGCAACCGAACGAATCGGACCTGCTGGCCACCCTCACCAGGATCATCCCCTGGGTCATGGGGTGCTACATGATGGTCAAACTGGTGGCGCTGCTCACCTTCAGCGAAGGGGCTCTGTTCGACCGCCCCGTCTTGACCACGCTGTTCGTCGTCGAGGTGGCCGTCGGTCTGCTCCTCCCCTTCTGGATGTTCCTCCAGAGCCGCATCCGCACCGATAAGTCGATGCAGCTGCGGGCGGCGAGCCTGGTCATCTTCGGCCTCGTCCTCAATCGCTTCAACGTCTCGATGTTCGGCATGATCCAGCCCGGCCAGCAGATCTACGCCCCCAACGTACTGGAGTCGGTGGTGACCGTCGGCATCATTGCCGCCCACATCCTCTTCTTCGTCCTGATGGCCAAATACTTCCCGATCTTCGAGCACCATCCCGAGGCGGTCGACGCCACCATTCCCGACACCTTTCGCCGGGTCGGCAAAGAGGAGCTCAAAGCCATCCCGGTCACGGTACTGCCGGACCCGTAAGCAACGATCCAAAAGACGCGGACAAAAAAAGCCTCCCGGTTCGGGGGGCTTTTCACTGCGGCCATCGACCCAGCGCGCCTAATCGGAATCGACCTCTTTGCCTTTGCCCCAGATCATCTTGCCGATCTCCTTGAGAAAAAAGACAAACAGCACCAGGGCGGGAACCGCCATGGTGGTGATGATCAGGGCGAAGAAACAAAGGAAAAGGGAAGATGCCGCCCCCTTTTCGGTGCCGGAGATACCAAAAAATCCGAAGAGCCCAATCCCGAGCAGGACCAGACCGAGGATCGCGGCATTGCCAACCAGACGTCTCATCACCGCCTCCTTTCCCTTTGGCAGTCCCCGTCGGGGGTGACCGGAACGGGCCATCAGTCCATCCAATTGCAAGGGCGATACCAGCTTGAGAGCACCCTTCTTCTAACCAACAATACCATTGGACGACAGCCACTTGCCAACCAAAATGATGAAATTTTCACCCCCGCCAGTTGCTGTCGTAGAAGAATCTTTCCTGCGCCACGGGAATTATCCTGCCGGGCAGGAATGATCGCTGTATACGCCTGACCCAGGGCGGACAAAAAGACCCAGCCACGAGAACAATAATCACGCAATTTCAATAATTTAGCTTCGGCATGCTTTCTGCTTTCAAGGGGGAAGGCGCAAAAAGAGAGGAGAACGCATGGACGCCGAGAGGAAATCCACCATCCTGAAATACGAAAAGGGGACCCTCCGCCAGCTGGAGCGGGAAGTGGTGCAGGAGTTCCCCCTGCGCCTGACGGTCAACGGCCGCGAACTGGCCACCCTGATCGCCTCGCCGCACCAGCTCAACTTCCTGGTGGCCGGTTTCCTGCGCCTGCAGGGGTTCGTCGACTGCCTCGACGACATCGCCAGCCTGGGGGTCTGTGCCGAGTTCGGCGCCGCCCAGGTGCGCCTGAACCGGCATCGGTTGCCGGAGCGGCTGCGGCCGGTACTCACCTCCGGCTGCGGTACCGGCATCACTTTTGCCGCTCCCGGCGAAGAGCTGCCGAAAGTCAACGCCGGCCGCCGCTACGGCGCCACCGAGGTGACCGCCCTGATGCGCGAGCTCTCCCACCGCGCCGAGCAGTATCGCAGCCACGGCGGCATCCACTCGGCGGCGGTCGGCGACGGGGCAGAACTGCTTCTCTTCGCCGAGGATCTGGGCCGGCACAACACCCTCGATCGCATCGCCGGCGAGGCGCTGTTCAAGGGGATCGATCTGGCCGGCAAGATGCTGGTGACCTCCGGGCGCGTCTCCACCGAAATGGTGGCCAAAGCCGCCCGCCTCGGCATCGGCCTGATCGCCTCGCGCACCTCCCCCACCGATATGGCCGTGCAGTTGAGTCGGCAGGCAGGTGTCACGTTGATCGGCTATGCGCGGGGCGACGCCTTCGATGTTTACACCCACCCCGAGCGCCTGGTGATCAACCTCCCCGCCAAGGCGGGCTCACCGCCCCCAAGGCGCAGCCAGACAGAGCAGGACCAGCGCATTGCCGGCGTCACCGGAGTCATTCTGGCCGGGGGTGAGAGCCGCCGGATGGGGAGCGACAAGTCGCTGCTGCCGCTGCGCGGAGCCCGATTCATCGACCATGTCTATCGCTGTATGGCCGAGCTGTTCGAGGAGGTGCTGATCGTCACCAACTCCCCCACCCTCTACCACGACCTCCCCTGCCGCAAGATTGCGGACAGCTATCGCGGTCAGGGCTCGCTGGCCGGTATCCATGCGGGGCTGCAGCACGCCGGCAGCCAGCGGATCTTCGTCGCCGCCTGCGACATGCCCTTCCTCAACGCCGAGCTGATCCGTGAGCTTTGCCGCCGCCCCGCCGCCGACGTGGTCATTCCCCGCACCGACATCGGCCTGGAACCGCTGCACGCCCTCTATGCCAAAGAGTGCCTGGGCGCCATGGCCCAGACTCTCGATGCCGGCCAACGGCGCATCGTCAGCTTTTTCCCGGCCGTGGGGGTGCAGACCGTGCCGGCCGCCGAGCTGACCCTTTTCGATCCGCAGGGGCTCTCTTTCCGCAACATCAACACCCCGGAGGAGTACTTCGCCCTGCGTGAGCGCGGCAAGCACGATCGCCGCCAGCCAACAGCCGTGTTGCATGGGCGGCTGGAAATGAAGTAAAGTAATCGGGTATCTTTAAACCGTTGCTTTACTGGTTGGCTGATGCACAAATTGAGTAACCCGGCGACCGAAATGGTGTGGTCGCAGTATCTCGAAACCGACCATCTGGATCTGCAGCTGGTCAAGAAAGAGGTGGCCACCTCTTGGCGGCGCTGCCGTGCCCTCGGCATCGACCCCCTCAATCAGGAGCGTGCCGATGCCGGCCAACTGGAGCTGCGCGAACGGCTCCAGCTGCGCAAACACCTGGTCAAGGTGGCCCACCCCTTCATGGCCGATCTGTACAGCTTCGTCCAGGGGTCGGGGTTCCAGGTCATCCTGGCTGACGAGGAGGGGTATCTGCTGGAAGTCATCGGCGACCCCGGCATCCTGGCCCAGACCCGGCAGGTGCAGCTCAGCCCCGGCGGCAACTGGAATGAGGAGATCAAGGGGACCAACGCCATCGGCACCGCCATTGTCGAGAAGCGCCCGGTCCAGATCCATGCCTGGGAACATTGGTGCCAGCCGCACCATTTCCTCACCTGCTCTGCCGCCCCGATCTTCGACCCGGAGGGGTGCCTGATCGGGGTGCTCGATATCACCGGCGACTTCCGCCACGCCAATGCCCACACTCTCGGCATGGTCGTAGCGGCGGTCAACGCCATCGAGAACCAGCTGCGCCTGCAGAAAACCACTGCCAAGCTGTACCTGGCCTATCGCTATTCCAGCACCCTTCTCGAGTCGATGTCCGAGGGGCTGGTCTCCATCGACACCGGCGGCATCATCACCGAGCTCAACACCACCGGGGGACGGATTCTCGGCATCCATCCCAACAGCGCCAAGGGGCGTCACATCAACGACGTCCTGCGCACCCCCGCCCCGATGCTCCAGTTGCTGACCCACGGCAACGAGTACCGGGACCGCGAAATCTCCCTGGCGAAACTCGGCAAAACCATCTACAGCTCGGCCAGTCTGCTGCACGACGACGGTGGCCGGGTGATCGGGGCGGTAGCGGTCCTGCGCGAAGGACGGCCGGCAATCCAGGGGAAGCCCCTGCTGCCGCGCTACTCCTTTGCCGACCTCATCGGCGCCAGCCCGGCGATTCTCGAGGCCCGGCAATGGGCGGAGCGGGCGGCGGCCATGCCGTCGACGGTCCTGCTCACCGGCGAAAGCGGCACCGGCAAGGAGCTCTTTGCCCAGGCCATCCACAGCGCCAGTCCCCGCTGCCGGGGCCCCTTCGTCGCCCTCAACTGCGCTGCCCTGCCGGAGAGCCTGATTGAAAGCGAACTGTTCGGCTATGAGGAGGGGGCCTTCACCGGGACCAAAAAGGGGGGGCAGGCGGGCAAGTTCGAACAGGCACACGGCGGCACCATTCTCCTTGACGAAATCGGCGACATGCCCCTCGGGGTCCAGGCCAAGCTGCTGCGGGTCATCCAGGAGAAGAAGATCGCCCGCCTCGGCGCGGCCCGGGAAATGCCGGTCGATCTGCGGATCATCGCCGCCACCCACAAAGACCTGGCAGCCGAAGTGCGCGCCGGGCGCTTCCGCGAAGACCTCTACTACCGCCTGAACGTGGTCGCCATCCGCATCCCGGCCCTGCGGGAGCGCAAGGACGACCTGCCGCTGCTGGTCTGCAAGCTGCTGGAGAGAATCGCGGTGAAGTTGAGCCGTGAGCTCCAGGCCGGCGAAGACTTTCTCGACGGACTGGCCGCCCATCACTGGCCCGGCAACGTCCGCGAGCTGGAGAACGTCCTGGAAAGGGCCGCCTTGCGAGCCGGCGCCGGCAATGTGCTCACCTCGGCGCACCTGCTTCTCGACAGCCCCGTGGTCGACACGGAACCCACTCCCCCCACCCAGCCGACCGCCGGCGAGCCGATACGCTCCTTGAAAGAGGTGGAGAAGGAGGCGATCGCCCGCGCCCTGGCCAAACACGGCGGCAACATCAGCCAGGCCGCAACCGACCTCGCCATCGGCCGCAACACCCTTTACCGCAAGATCAAGGAGTACGGTCTTTCGGTCTGATCCTTCCCGGCCTTCAACGAAAAAGAGGAACCCTCAACCGGGCTCCTCTTTTTCGTTGCGGCGCCGCCAGCTCTTTTTCCTCAACGGCGCCTCTTGCCTCGGGGGGAGGGCGGTGGGGCAGCCGTCTTGAATTCGGGCTCATAGCCGACGATGTAATGGT
>JACZKF010000167.1 GCA_014860175.1 Desulfuromonadales bacterium
ACCTGGAGGAGACTTACGAGGACCTTGAATTTGAACGCCGCTCCTTCAACGAACTGAAGAGCCGCCTCAAATCGAAGCGGGTGGGGCAGACCGGCTACATCTTCTGCCTCGACCGGCAGGGGAAGCTCACCTTGCACCCCAACGCCGAAGGGGAGAACATCCTCCCCTCGCAAGACGCCTTCGGCAACGCCTTCATCCAGGAGATGGTGGAACACAAGGATGGCTGGATCCGCTACCCCTGGAAGGCGCCGGGGGAGCGCGAAGCGCGGATGAAGCTGGTGCGCTACCGCTATTTTCAGCCCTGGGACTGGATCGTGGCGGTCAGCGCCTATGAGGAAGAGTTCTACCACGAGGCCAATCAGATCAAATGGCGGATCATCACCAGCATTCTGTTGCTGCCGCTGGTGGTCGGCATGGTGGCGGTGATTCTGGTCTTCGTCGCCTCCCGCATTCTGACCGAACCGATCCTGCACATGCTCGAAACTATCCGCAAGGTCAAGCAGGGGCGCCTGGATGTGCAGATGCAGGTCGAGGGGACCGATGAACTCGGTGAACTGGCCGGCGCCTTCAACCGGATGATCGGCATTATCCGGCGCAATCAGGAGATGGAAGCGACTCTGGCCCAGCACGGAAAGATGGCTTCGCTAGGGGTCCTCTCCTCGGGGGTGGCGCACGAGATCAACAACCCCTTGGGCGTCATCCTCGGCTACGCCAGCTATCTGGAGGGGAAAGTTGCTGTCGACGACCCGATTCACCGCTACATCCACGAGATCAAGCGCGAGAGCAAGCGCTGCAAGAAGATCGTCCAGGATCTGCTCTCCTATGCCCGCACCCCCAAGCCGACCCTGGAGAGCACCCATATCAACGAACTGCTCGGGCAAATCGTCGACTTTGCCGCCAATCACACCGACATGCACCACGTCAGCATCCGGCGCGACTTCGCCCCCGATCTCCCCCCCATCGAGGTCGATGGCGACCAGATGCGGCAGGTGGCGATCAATCTTATCCTCAATGCCGGAGCGGCACTGGCCAACGGCGGCAAACTGACGGTGCGCACCTCCCTGGCCGACGATGGCTTCATCGATGTCGCCTTTGCCGACAACGGCGCCGGCATCCCGGAAGAGAACCTGGAGAAGATCTTCGAGCCGTTCTTCACCACCAAGCCTCGCGGCACCGGCCTGGGGCTGGCGATCACCCGGCAAATTGTCGAACAGCACCACGGCCGCATCCTGCTGGAGAGTGACCTGGGGAAAGGGACGACAATCACCATCCGTCTGCCGCTACAACGGGAGGAATGGAGCACATGTCCGGAAAACGCATCCTGCTGATCGATAATGAGGAAGGGCTCTGCCGGATGATGGAGGCGGTGCTGGCCGACAGCGGTTACGTCGTCAAAGGCTACACCCGCTCTTTCGAGGCGGTGGAGGAGTTTCGCCCCGAGGACTGGGACCTGGTGGTCACCGACATCAAGATGCCGGGGCTCGACGGCCTGGAGGTACTCAAGCGGGTGCGCGCCCGGGCCCCCTCGATGCCGGTCATCATGATCACCGCCTTCGCCACGGTGGAGATGTCGATTCAGGCGTTGCGCAGCGGCGCCTACGACATGCTGACCAAACCGTTCGAACCCGAGGAGCTCCTCTACCGGGTGAAAAACGCCCTCAAGCACACCGAACTGCTGGTCGAGAATCGGGAACTGCGCGAGGAACTGGTGGGGAAGTTCCGCTTCGACAACATCATCGGCGCCTCCGCCGGCCTCAAGTCGCTGCTGGAGAAGGTCGGGAAAATCGCCATCCGTGACACGTCGGTGCTGATCACCGGCGAGTCCGGCACCGGCAAGGAGCTGATCGCCCAGGCCATCCATTACAACTCGCCCCGCAAGGACGGCCGCTTTGTCGCCATCAACTGCGGGGCCCTGCCGGAGTCGATTCTCGAAAGCGAGCTTTTCGGCTCCAAGAAGGGGGCCTTTACCGGCGCCACCGAGAACCGCCAAGGACTTCTCGAAGCGGCCAACGGCGGCACCCTGTTTCTGGACGAAGTCGGCAACCTGCCGATGAATGTGCAAAAAACATTGCTCCGTTTTCTGCAGGAAAAGGAGTTTCTGCGGGTAGGCGAGACCCGGCCGACCAAGGTGGACGTGCGCATTCTCTCGGCCACCAACTCCGACCTGCAGGCGGCGGTGAAGAACGGCAGCTTCCGCGAGGACCTCTACTACCGGCTCAATGTGGTCAACCTGCACCTCCCCCCACTGCGCCAGCGCCGTGAAGACATTCCCCTGCTCGCCGCCCATTTCATCCGGCAGCAGAATGAGAAGTTCGGCACCCGCATCCAGGGGTTCTCCCCAGAGGCGCTGCAGGCGGCCATCGAGTTCCCCTGGCCGGGAAACATCCGCCAGTTGCGCAACGTCATCGAAGCCAGCCTGGCCATCGAGGGGGGGGAGACGATCAGCCTCCCTGTTCTCGCCCAGTTCATCGAGCTTCCCGAGGGGCAGGCCAGCGAGCGCCACCCCTCCGATGAGAGCGACTATTCGGCGGCGCTGGCCCGGTTCGAGGTCGACTACCTGAAGGAAGTGTTGCAGAAAACCCAGGGAAACGTGGAGGCGGCAGCCCGGGAGGCCGGCATGAACATGGCAACCATCTACCGCAAACTGAAAAAATACGATATCCGCAAGGAAGACTATTGTTAACAGATTCTTTTGCACTGGTGCAAAAACCGCCGGAACTGCGGTTAATTGCGACAAAGTGCCGAAAACTTTGACTTATTTCTACATCTCGGACAATTTAACCCATTCCCAGTGGGTGCCTGTGGTTACTTTTTTCGCATAAATGCAAAAATCTTCCTCCAACCGGGCCCACCCCGGGGCGCTATCACCTCGTAATAAAACGCTTTTCGATTTTCTTCAATTTTGGTACGACCATTGCTGTACTTAAAGGCAGTTACTCCTTGCTTCGGGTGAGGCCCGGCTGTTGAGGGACAGCTCGGCCTCACCCCTTCTCTCTCGTCCCGAACTGCAGGAGGCCACCATGCGTCCCCACAACGCTCCCAGCCTCACTCCTGAAACCCAGCCCCTGCCATCTTCCCTGGGCCTGCTGGTCCTGGGCCTGACCATGCTCCTGCTGAATCTCAATGGAGCGGGACTCTTCCCCTTGAGCACTCTGGTTCTCGGCCTGGCGATCATGTACGGCGGGGTCGCCCAGGTGCTGGTCGGCCTCCTCGAGTGGCGCCATGACAACGCCTTCGGCTGCGCGGCCTTCACCTCGCTAGGGCTGTTCTGGCTGTCCAAAATCGCCATGGTCGTCCTCCCCCGCACCGGTTTCGGCCAGGCGCCCCAGGCTAGCGTGATGGTCACCTACCTGGCCATGTGGGGAGTGTTCACCTTTCTGTTGTTTCTCGTGACTTTCAAGTTAAACCGGGGGCTGCAATTGATCTTTGGCGCCTTGTCCTCCCATCTGCTGCTGCAGGCGGTCGGCTTTGCCGGCGGTGGGCCGATCTTCCACCTGGTGGCGGCCGGCATCGGCATCGTCGCTGGAGTGACCGCCATCTACACCGCGGTAACCCAGGGATTCAGTCACGCCTTTACCCGCTCGACGGCCCCCCTCGACGAGGCACGGTAAGTTTGACCAATATCCGGCAGCAAAAAGGCCGCCTCCCACGGGCGGCCTTTTTGCTGCCGTTTACAATCTCTCCTACTTCTTCCCCTTCCCCACCGGCCGATAGCCGTCGCTCAGAGTGCCCATGAAAGCGACCAGCGCCGCTTCCTCTTCCTCACTCAAACCGAGATCGCCAAGCTCATTGATGTTCAGATTGGCCCCGACCTCCGGTGCCGGCCAGCAGTTCTGGGGCAGCGCCTCCTCCATGGCCAGCGGCTCCGCGCACTCCTCCTTGATGTCCCGGGTGTTGTAGAAATGAACGATACCCTGCAGAGAAGTGAAATAGCCGTTGTGTCCGAACGCCTTGACGAACCCCGGCCCGGGGCGCTTGTCCACGTTGCGCAGGGTGGGAACCTTATGTTTGCCTTCGGCGCCACTCACCGTGTCGGCCTTGGTCAATCCCAGCTCGGTGAAATAGGACTCCGGCAGCCCGTCGAGGAAGCCGGCCAGACCGGGATCGACCCAGGCGGCCCCTTCCGGATTGATCGGGGTACCGTCATCAAGGAAGACCGTATCCATGCGGTAAAAAGGGTTGGCCGGATTCTTCGGAAGGCCCAGGTTGTCATAGGTAAAATCGGTGAAATCGGCGAACCCCCCTCCGGGATGACACTCGGCGCACAGCCCCTGGTTGTTGAAGACGTCCCAGCCAAGCTGTTCCTGGGGGGTGAATTCCGCCTCTCCGGCCATCACATAGTCGAATTTGGCCGTATAGGGGCTGACTTCGATGGAGCTCTCGTAGGCGGCGATAGCCACGGCAAAGTTTTTGTACGATTGCAGATGCCCGTCTGCGGTGTAGGTGACACAGTCGAGGGGGCCGAAGACTTTCTCATACAGGCGGACATAGGGTCCTTTGGCCACCTTGCCGCAGACCGCCTCTTCACTGGCGTTGTTCTGCTCCACCGGATTGAGGAACGGCCCCATCGCCTGATCGGCCAGCGGTGAGCCGGCGACATCTCCGGTCGCCCGCCCATCCCAGAACATGCCACCGACAAACAGCTCTTCGTCGGCATCATAGTGGAAATTGGGGCTGGCGCCGCCATAGGCGGCGGTCGGAGGCTTGCGGTTGCCGAAACGCTCGCGGACCGCCCCTGGATAGACGCCACCGTCTTGGTTGAAAATCGGTTTCGGACCGGTGAAGCCGACGGTCGCTCCGTGGCAGTCGGCGCACGACTGCCCGCCGGGGGAAGAGAGGCGCTTGTCGAAGAACAGCTCCTTGCCCAGCTGTTCCTGATCCGTCAGCGGCGCCCCCAGCACTATTGCCGGAACCGCAGCCAGAGCCAACAACAGAGTAAAAACCAGCCATGGATGTTTCATTTGATTCCCTCCTGTTTGGGTTGGCATTTCAGCCCCGCCACCGATGATCGCCCCATGTCACCTCCTTTCAACGGCGGTGCTCTCCTCATCTGCTTCATGGTGCCAAAACGTGCGCATAATTTATTTAACAGTTATTCATTTGATTTCAATCTCAACCATCGGATAGGTGGCGGCAATCCGCCTTTTCACCCTCCTTAGACGGCTGACGGAGATCGCGGCGGTTTGGTTTACCGGTGGGTGGCGAAAGACAAAAAAAAACCGCCGGGATAGCCGGCGGCGTCTTGGATACGAGAGGGAACGGGAGGGTCAGGCGCGAGAGACGAAGCGTCCGTCGCGGGTGTCGACACGGATCTTTTCTCCGGACTCCAGGTAGCCCGGGACCTGAATTTTCATCCCGGTCTCGAGCAACGCTTCCTTGCTCTGGGCGGTGGCTGTGGCATGGCGGATGGCAGGCGCCGTTTCTGTGACCGTCAGTTCGACCACCATCGGCGGATCGATACTCACCACCTGCCCCTGGAACAGGCCGAGTTGCACCTCCGCCCCCTCCAGCAGGAAGCCTTGCACCGGCTCGAACAGCTCGGCGCCGAGTTCGAACTGTTCATAGGTCTCCAGGTCCATGAACACCCCCTCGTCGCCGGAGGCATACAGAAACTGCCCCTTGTGCCGCTCGAAATCGGCTTCTTCCAGCTTGTCGCCGGACTTGAAGCTCTTCTCCAGCACCTGGCCGGTGAGCAGGTTGCGGTATCTGGTTTTCACCAGGGTGTTGCCGCCGCGGGCCGACGGCGACTGGAAGGATACTTCGATCACCAGGCAGGGGGCGTTGTCCAGGCGGATGACCAGGCCGCGCTTGAGGTCGGCGGTGGAGATCATGACGTTTTTTCTCCTTGAAGTAATTATGAGGCCCGAATCTAGCACAGCCGCCGCCGGCAAGACAATCCAAGATTCAATTTTCCCGTGACAAGGTGGGGAGTTATATGCTCTAATTTGAGACTTGCGGCCGGCAGGTCGCGATGCCACCTACTGAAAGAGAGATCGATAGATGTATTCCTGTGCCGACCTTAAAAAGGGGTTAAAAGTGATGATCGACGGCGAGCCGCACGTGATCGCCCAATTCGACTTCACCAAGCCCGGCAAGGGCCAGGCCCTTTACAAATGCAAGCTGCGCAACATGATCACCGGTTCGCTCTTCGACCGCACCTACCGCTCGGGGGAGACCTTCGAGCCGGCCAGTCTGGAGGACCGCGACATGCAGTTCCTCTACAAGGACGAGAGCGGCTATGTCTTCATGGACCAGAAGAGCTACGAGCAGGTCCACCTGGACGAAGAGACCCTGGGGGATGACCGTTTCTTCCTGAAGGACAACATGGAAGTGGATATCCTGATGTTCAACGACCGCGGCATCGGCATCACCCTCCCCAACTTCGTCAATCTCAAAGTGATCCAGTCCGACCCCTGGGTGAAAGGGGATACCGCTGCCGGCAACAACAAACCGGCTGTGCTGGAGACCGGCTACGCCCTGCAGGTCCCCTCCTTTGTCGAAGAGGGGGATCTGATCCAGGTCGATACCCGCACCGGCCAGTACGTCACCCGGGTCAAGGAATAAACTTCCCCTCCCCCCGGGTCGGGGAGAAGGCGGCCATGCAGACGATCAACTGGGCCTTGGCCCGGAAACGACCGATTTTGGAGCAAAGAGCCCGGATCTTGCAGGAGATCCGGGCTTTCTTCATCGCCCGCGGCTACCTGGAAGTGGAGACGCCGCAGCGCCTCCCCGGCAATGCGCCGGAAACCTACATCGAGCCGATCGCCTCGGAGGGGTGGTTTTTACAGACCTCCCCCGAACTGTGCCTGAAGCGCCTGTTGGCGGCCGGCTATCCGCAGCTGTTTCAGATCTCGCACTGCTGGCGTCAAGGCGAGCGGGGGAGTCGGCACCTCCCCGAATACACCATGCTGGAGTGGTATCGGGCCGGAGTCGACTATCACCACCTGATGACCGAATGCGAAGAACTGCTGCGCCATCTGGCCCCGGCCGGCACGCTGCAGTGGCAGGGGCGCCGCCTCGATCTCTCCCCCCCCTGGGATCGGCTGACCGTGCAGGAGGCCTTCTTGCGCTGGGGAGAGACGACGGTGGCGGCGGCCCTGGCGAAAGACCGCTTCGATGAACTGCTGGCGGTGCAGATCGAACCTCATCTGGGCTGGCCGAAACCGACGTTCCTCTGTGAATACCCGGCCTCCCTGGCGGCCCTGGCCCGACGCAAGCCGGACGACCCGGAAGTGGCCGAGCGCTTCGAGCTCTACCTGGCGGGGATGGAACTGGCCAATGCCTTCTCCGAACTAACCGATTCCGGCGAGCAGCGCCAGCGTTTCGAGCAGGAGGAACGGCAGCGCCGCTCGGCCGGCAAGCCCCCCTATCCGATGCCGGAGTCCTTCCTCCAGGAACTGGCCTCCATGCCGCCGGCCGCCGGCATTGCCCTGGGAATCGACCGCCTGGTCATGCTGCTGACCGGAGCGACGACCATCGATGAGGTAGTCGCTTTCACCCCCGAAATTTTATAAAATAATGTTCTAAAAACGCTTGATTTTCGTCTGAGTCTCTGGGATACTTCCACCATCGGATTAATTAGCTCACCCATTTTTCCCCTTAGGCTGCGACCTGCGAGGAGATAGAGATGAAAACCTACTTTACCGTTCTTCTGATTTTGGCCAGCGCCAGCTTCGGCCTGCAAGTCTGGTTTTACCTGGCTCACCTCGCCACTGAGCGCACCCGCCCCTGGTATGAACGGGAGGAGAACAAGGCAACGACGACTCACGGCTGAGCAGCAGCCCTCCCCAGGTAACCAGCTCCCGTATATGTCCACCCTCTTATTCCCCCGGGCAGATCGCCTGGGGGAGTTTTTTTGTCCGGCGCCCGCTTGAACACGCTACGCTGACCCCCCGCAGTGACCTTCCTCTGACCTTTGCAAAAATCTTCTACCATACCCAAAATTGAGCCTTGTCCTTATCATGTGTTCATCGGCATTTATCGGTGTAAATATCTGCCGCCAAATTGGGATAGTCGACAAGCTCTCCCGCCGCGGTGCGAAGGGTGACGGTATCCCCCAGTCGCTGCAGATACTCGGGCTGGATTGGCACCTTCCCCTTCCCCCCTGGCAGATCGATGACGTAGTGCGGAATGGCCAGACCGGAAACCTTCCCCCGCAGCGCCTGCACCAGGGCCATCCCCTCCTCGACTCGGGTGCGGAAATGGCCGGTGCCGCGAACCAGATCCATCTGGTGCAGATAGTAGGGACGCACCCGCAGCCGCAGCAGCCCGGTCAGCAGCGGCGCCATGACCTCCGGCGTGTCGTTCACCCCGCGCAGCAGAACGGTCTGATTACCCAGGACGATGCCGGCATCGGCCAGACGCCGGCAGGCTTCGGCGGCTGCCGGCGTCAGTTCCCGCGGATGGTTGAAATGGGTATTGACGAACAGCGGATGAAAGCGCCGCAGCATGGTGACCAGGGGATCGGTGATCCGCTCCGGCAAGGTGACCGGCAGCCGAGTGCCGATGCGGATGATCTCGACCTGCGGCAGCCGCCGCACCCGCTCGAGAATCTCCTGCAGCTGCGCGTCGCTGAGCAGCAGCGGGTCGCCGCCGGAGAGCAGAACGTCACGCACCGCCGGGGTGCGGGCCAGATAGTCGATGCCGGCCAGAACCGCGTCGAAGGAGAGGGCGCCGCTGCGGCAGCCGACCCGCCGCTTGCGGGTGCAGAAGCGACAGTAGACGGCGCAGTCGTTGCCGGTCAGCAGCACCGCCCGGTCGGGGTAGCGATGGATGACGGTCGGCACCGGTGACAGATTCTCCTCGGCCAGCGGGTCGTCGGTCAGCTCATCGACGGCAAGCTCGGCCGGATCGGCGACGCACTGGCGCCAGATCGGGTCGCCCGGCGCTTCGATCAGCTGCAGATAGTGGGGGGTGATGCGCATCGGGTAACGCCGCACCACCGCTGCCAGGGGGGCCGGGTCGAGGCCGAAGCGCCGAGCCAGCTCGGCCGGGTCGGTAAGACCGTCGTGCAAGGATTGCTGCCAGGTTTCCACGTTTGCTACCTATTCTATTCAGGACCCAAGAGCTACAAAGAAGTGCTCAGGGGAAAACCCAAGCCAACCAGGAGTCAAAACAATTTCCTTGCCCCTTTTATCTTATCCTCTTCCCCTTGCCGGTGAAAAAAGATAGGCGTGGTTGGAGGTGAAGGCCGGGGGGACGCGGTTGACGGCGGCGCGCACCGCCGGTGAGCCGAGTAACCTCTCCTTGAGGAAGCGGCGCACGGCCCGTCGATCCCACCCCGGCGACGGGGCGAACTCCCGATAAAAGCCGAGCCCCTCCTCGGCCGGGAGTTCGGTTTCGCCGGCCGGCCGTGGCAGGTTCATGATGGCCAGATTGAGAAAGTCGATCTTGTCCGCCTGCTGCTCGAGAAAGCTCAAGGTCGCTTCGGCATCGGCAAGTGTCTCCCCCGGGGTCCCCAGCAGGACATAGACGTAGGTGGCGATGCCGGCCTGCCGCAAGGCGTCGAGAACCGCCGCCGCCTCAGCCACCTGCGTCCCCTTGCGCAGGCGGTCGAGGACCGCCTGCG
This sequence comes from Desulfuromonadales bacterium, assembly GCA_014860175.1. Taxonomy (GTDB): domain Bacteria; phylum Desulfobacterota; class Desulfuromonadia; order Desulfuromonadales; family JACZKF01; genus JACZKF01. The sequence continues at coordinate 9,569 of JACZKF010000167.1, forward strand.
AGCCGCTCTCCAGCCCCAGTTGCAGCAGCCGGCAGCCGCTGGCGGCCAGGCGGCGGGTAAAGGCCGGGTCGGCCAGCATCCCCTCGAAACGGGCGAAGCCGTGCCATCTGGGGCCACCCGGCTGCGCCGCCAGGGCCTGCAGCACGGCCGGCGGCAGGGCATCATCGGTAAAATGGATCTGGTCGGCGCCAAAGCACTCAGCCAACTCGCGCATCAGGAGCGGGACCTTCGCCGCCGCCAGGGCAGCGTAGGGGTGTACCGGCGCCAGCGCCTCGGGGCAGCATTCACACCGGCGCCAGTAGCAGCCGCGGCTGGCGGCCA
>JACZKF010000168.1 GCA_014860175.1 Desulfuromonadales bacterium
CCGCGACAGCGTCCATACGTCCCTGCAGTCCAGCCCAGCCACCGGCAACAGCTTCATCATCGTTCAGACAGGAAATTCGAAGACCGGAAAATTCAACATCGCCCACCATGCGGTGTGCACCTTGTCCGGAGGTGTTACCAACTCCGGTTTCTATCTCTGGGTCGGTCCCTATGAGGGCGTCGGAGTCGACCGCTCTTTTCTGATGTTCGATACCTCGAGCCTGGGGACGGGGGTGACCGTGACCTCGGCGACCCTCAAGCTGGACTACCAGTTTTTCGAATACCTCGCCGAGGACTCGGTGACCAATGTTCACGAGTCGAACTGGGCGCTGCCGGGCGCCTATTCCGGCTATGTCGGAAACCTGCTGGCATCCCAGACGATCGCTGCGTCAAGGCCATTCGGCCTGGTCCCTTTCACCATCCGCCCCGACTACATCAGCAAAACCGGGATCACCAAGTTCGCTCTCAAGGCTGCCAATGAAGATTTTTCCGTGGCACCGAATGCGGACGTCGGCTATTACCGGCCCACCTCCCATCTGGAAGTGACCTACACGGTTACCGACACCTCGACCTGGCCGGGGCCGCAGCTTTTACCGCTGGGGAACACTACCAGCGATGTCACCCCCATCGATCGGACCTTCCAGTGGAATGAGACGATGGTGAGCGATGGTGACCCGGTCCACTACCAGGTGGAAATCAGCAGCGCTGCGGACTTTTCCACTCTCTATGCCAGCTCGCCGTGGCTGCCCGAAACGACCTGGACCCATCCTCTGCCGGCAGGAACCTGGTACTGGCGGGTGACGGCCCGGGACGCCGTCCACACCGATCTCGTCTCGTTACCGGCCGCCAGCAGCTTTATCATCACCTATCTGCCGCCGCCGGCCGAAACCAGCGTCACCTGCTCGGCCACCTCCGGCGATATTTTCCCGCTCGGCGCCACGCTCGTGACCTGCCAGGCGGTCGACGCCTGCAGCAGAAGCGCCGAGGGGAGCTTCACCATCACCGTGCAGGACACTACCGAACCGACGCTGTTTCTTCCGGCCGACATCGCCGTGGAAGCCGTCACCGCCAATGGAGCCCCAATCGTTTTCGAGACGGCTGCCACCGACTCGGTCGACCCGACACCGGTTGTGGCCTGCTCTCCAGCCTCGGGGAGCACCTTCCCTCTGGGCGACTCACTGGTCACCTGCACCGCCGAAGACGCCAGCGGCAACATCGCCCTCGGCCTTTTCCAAGTAACCGTGACCGAGATGAAAAGGGCCGAGTTAACCGTCCCGGGCGACCTGGTGGTCGAGGCGACGGCTCCTTTGACGATGATCGATATCGGTCAGGCAACTGTCGTACATTCCTTGCCGGTTGCCCTCAGCAACGATGCACCTGAGGCGTTTCCGGTCGGCACCACCGTGGTTACATGGACTGCCACCGACAGCAACGATACAAAAGTCAGTGCCACCCAGAGCATCACCGTGGTCGATACCACCCCTCCCATCGTCACCCCCCTGGCAAGCCTCACCGTGGAGGCGAGCGGACTTCTTACCCCGGTCGCCATCAATCAGGCGAATGCCACCGATGCCGTCGGCGTCGTCTCTCTCACCAGTGACGCGCCGACGGCCTTTCCCCTTGGCCTGACCACCGTCACCTGGACCGCCGTCGACGCGGCCGGAAACCTCGGTACCACCGTGCAGACCGTTAACGTTGTCGACCGGACGCCACCGACCTTGGAGGGGGTGGCTGACCAGGTCCTGGAAGCCACAGCCGCTTCGGGCGCCGTCGCCGCCTTCACCGTGACCGCAAGCGATCTGGTCGATCCCTCCCCGGTGGTGACCTGCTCGGCCGCTTCGGGGAGCATCTTCTCCCTGGGCGAATCGACCGTCACCTGCTCCGGCACGGATCTTTACGGCAACCATGCCAGCGCCAATTTAGTGGTCCAGGTACGCGATACGACGCCGCCGGTCCTCACGGTGCCGGCAGACATCACCGTGCTGCTGAACACCCCTCTCAGCGATTCGACCATTCAGAATTTTCTCCATGGCGCAACGGCAGAAGACGTGGTGGACGCGACGGTAAGCGTCCACTCTTCGGCACCAGGGGAGCTGAATAGCGTCGGAACAAAGGAAGTGACCTTTACCGCGGTCGACAACTCAGGTAACCGGAGCACCGGAACTGCCCTGATCCGGGTCGTCTACGGGGGAGGGGATGAATTCCTCTCGCCGGTGGGCCTGCTCAAACCGTTCAAGCTCGGCTCGACCATTCCGGTAAAGATCGAGTTCTCCGATTTTACCGGCGCCGCCGTTACCCAAGCGGTCGTCCAGCTCTACCTTTATCCGGTCTCCGGCGATGTGCCGGCGGAAGAGCCGCTGGCCATCGAATCGACCAGCAGCACCGATACGGGGAATCACTTCAGGGTTTCGGAAGGGGTGTATATCTACAATCTCTCCACAAGATCTCTGGCGTCCGGTACGTACCAGATCAGGGCCGATCTTGACGACGGTACCATCCGCACCGTACAACTCGCACTGAAGCCGTAGAGCCGTTAGTTCGCCCTGATCGTCCATATCCGGTGGCTGCAGCAAGGGGCCACCGGATTTTCATGGCTTGGGGCAGCAGCGGTTTCGTAGCGGCCAGCGGTGGGATAGAGAGTCAGAATACTAGGGCGCGAAGGGACGGACGGTCTGTTACTTGCATATTCCTGTTTGACAAGCGATTCTTTGCTCACTATCAGGAGTTGTATTATGTACCGTTCACTTATCCTTCTCGTAATCGCGGCTTTTCTGACGTCAACTCTGGCCGGGTGCATCGTTGTCCCTGGCCATCATGGTGGAGGGAAGATTCCCCCTGGTCAGCTGAAGAAAATGCACCCCTAAACCTCGGCTGATTCACGAAGAAGAAGGTTAGTCAGAAATAGAAAATGGCGCAGTCGATGCGCCATTTTCTTATTCACTAGAGTGACATTTTACAACCATCGGGAGAACAGATTGACAAACCAGCCTCGAAATCGAGGCAGATAGGGCCTTTTTCTCCACTCTTCCAAAAGTATTTGCCTGCTATCCGCAAGATCCTGGACAAACATTTTCTCCATCTCGGCGGCAAACTCCCGACTCACGATAAACGCATTCACCTCATCATTGTGCAGCATGCTCAAATGATCCATATTGGTCGAGCCGACCGTGGACCAAACCCGGTCGACTACGGCTGTTTTGGCGTGCAGCAGGGAAGTATCATGTTCGTAGATTTGGACACCTGACTTCAGAAGAGTGGAATAATGATGTCTCTGAGCGTATAGGGCCAACTTGGCATCAGTAATGCCGGGAAGAATGAGTTTAACGTCGACTCCTCGTTCAGCAGCAGCCGTAAGGGCGGTTATTATCTGGGCGTCTGGAACAAAATAGGAATTGGTAACGTAAATCGAATTCTGGGCAAAAATGAAAGCCGATACGTACACAATAAAAGGAATTCTGTTTGTCTCCCCCGGGGTGCTGCCCACCACTCTCACCAGGGAATTCCCCTCTTCTTTCAGAGCAGGAAAATACTTTCTTGCAATAAGCGGTGATTCTGACTGTTTTACCCAGCTGTCAAGAAAGAGCTTCTGCAGTTCAGCCACCGCCGGACCTTCGATTTGCAGGTCGGTGTCACGCCAGTGGATAGGTGTCTGTTCGTTGGTTTGCCGTTTGAATGGATTGCTGGAATAGACCTTGCTGATGTTGATCCCGCCAATAATCGCGACTCTGCCATCAATGATCAGAATCTTTCGATGATCCCGATGGGTCAGTGTCAGTGCCCATTTCTCTCCCCCCTTGAGTGGATTTATCGGGTTAAATTCGGCGACCTGGACTCCGCCATCGCGCAGGCGCTGGAAAAAGGAGTCGGGAGTATTCATACTGCCGACGCTGTCATAAAGAAGATTTACCTGGACACCTTCCCCCTGCTTCTGGAGCAGAAGGTCGACGAACCGGTGGCCAATTTCATCATCCTCGATGATATAGGTCTCAAGGTTGATATGGTCCTTGGCCTTCTGCATTTCTTTGAACATTGCAGCGTAAGTGTCAGAACCATCGGCGAGCAGGGCGACCTTGTTCCCCTTCGTCAGAGGGTTGTCGGTGACCGATTCCACAACAGCAACATGGCGTTCGAGAATATCAGTCGGATCGACCGATTTTTTCAGCCGAGCCATGATGACGTCGCTTTTCTTCTGGGATAACAATCCTTTGGATGACAGGATCGGCCGGGGGCCGGCAGTCGTAGTCTCATCAATGATGCCGGAGACATTCGGCAAAGGTGCGCAGCCGCTTATAAAAGCGAAATTCAAGACTACCAGGAACAGCAATAATGTGTTGGCCACCATCTTCAGTTGCCTTGGAAGAGTTTGTTACAGTATAGCGTAAACGCCACTCCTGCTACTCCCCAAAAACCTTCTTGATCTGGCCGATCTTTCCCTGGACTTGACCGGCTATCTTCTCACCAGTACCTTCAGCTTCCAATTCCGGATTGTCGCTCAGTTTGCCGGCGAGTTCCTTGGCCTTTCCCTTGATTTCTTTAAACGCACCTTCCGCCTGGTCTTTCGAACTCGACTTCATGATGGTTCCTTTCCGTTAAGGGCTGGTTCCTATCCCGATCAGTTTTTCCTTCCAGCGACCAGCAATACGATACCGCCTGCGAGGGCGATCGCCCCGACAATCGGCGGGAGCGGAAGAGTTCTGGTCCTTTCGGCCGTCATCTGCAGTGGCCCTAAATCAACGATCTTCTCTTTCTAGGCAAAAGCAACGATCGCAATACCTATGAGAATGAGGCCAACCAGCGTAAAGGTTTTCATATATTACTCCTTATGGGGCTCTAATTAATTGGAACCGGAGCGGTCCCGAGTCATTTATAAATTTGCAACTACCGCGCCAGAGTTGAACTGCGGGAACATGGAGTCAGTTGGGAAGGCAGGAGCGTAGAGGGACGGTAAACCACCAAGGAGTATCCGTCACATCTGGCGCAACTGCCAGATGTGACGGATTGCCCATACCGGTCTCCCGACGGCAGACTTCGAATCGATGGAGGATGGATGAAATGTTTCCGAGTGCAGGGGCTGATTGGCCCGCGCCTCAGCGCTGGACCGTTTTCACCCGTTTGGCCAGCGCCTCGGCCAAGGCGGCGTACCCTTGCGCATTGGGGTAAATGCTTTCGCTTCGCATCTCGTTGCGAGAGAGGATGTTGCTCAGAGCGTTGACTTCGATGGACACTTTCATGTCGCGGGAAATCTGGACATAGAAAGCGGCCGGCTGGAAGTGAGCGGCCGGCGGGGGGACGGCGATCAGGAGGACCTCGGCACCGGCCTCCCCGATGAGCCGGACCATCGTTCTGAGATTGGCGATGATCTGATCCGCCTCAAGTGCCTGGATCATGTCTTCGCCGCCGTGGCAGAGGATCACCAAAGCGGGCCGTACCTCGGCCAGCACGCCTGGGAGCCGTTTGAGCCCCTCGGCAGTGGTCTCTCCCGGCACCCCGGCGTTGACCACCTTGCGCCCGACCAGGCGCTCGAGCACCGCCGGGTACCCTTCTCCTTCACCGGCGCCGGTTCCGTAAGTAATGCCGTCGCCGAAGGCGAGAATGACCGCCCCTTCGGGCAGAGCCTCCGGAGCGCGCTCGCAGGCGGCGAAGAGAGGGAGAACCAGAAACACGAGCAGCAGGGGAAAAACCCGGTTCATCGGCAGTGTCCTTAGAATGAAGATGTAAAGCGTGATGACTTAAATAGCCGGTTCTCGATTTAAACGCCAGACCTTTCGCAGCTCGCGATACGAAGTTTACCCCTCCCCACCATCCTGCTCGTCAAAGCCAGCCCTGTTTCCGATCAATCCAGTGACGTGCCACTCGGGAGCGAGGGAGTGCGCCGCCTGAACATGTAGATGGCCCAACCAAGCGTGTCGCGCCCCCAACGCAGGTATGTTGCCTTAGCCTTCTCCACTCGCTCAACCACCGTCGCCAAGTCCGGATCATCCGGATGGGTGCGAGCGTACTCGGCCGTCGCGTACCATTGGAGGCCTTCGTACCTGTCCCAGTCGTCGTTGCTGCTCGCAATGGCGTGAACGAGATCCAATCCTCGCCGCTCTCCGGCTTCCGCATTGGAGAAGTGGCTCCCGAAGTCCTCTTTCGCGACCCCAGATGCCTCCAGGTAGTCCTCGGACGGCTCCCGCCGCCAGTATGGCTCTCCCACGATTACCCAGCCGCCGGGTTTCACCATGCGGTTCAGGGCCTCGAGAGTTTCAGCGTGTCCCCCGAAAACCCAGCTCGCACCGATACATGATGCCAGATCGAGCTCTTCCGGCTCATCTGGCTTGAAATCCGCACCATCCATCTGAGTGAAAGTGATGCCCAGGCCTGATGCCCGCATCTCAATTCTTCTCTCTGCTTCGGCAATAAAGAAAGGAGAAATGTCGATCCCTACCCCACGAGCGCCATAGGCTTCGGCCAGGCGAATCAGGAACTCGCCTTTCCCACACGCAATATCAACCACCTGTGCGCCGGTCGGGAGGCGCAGGAGCTCCACCAGACGCGTCAGCTTCTCCTCGCTCGTAGGGTTGCACACCACGTGTTCGCGGTGAGTGATGTCGTAGAATTTCCACATGTCCATGATTCGGTCCTTCAACGGCCTAACGCAGAGCTCACCCGCGCCGCGTAGCGGCGTCGGGTGGAGCGTCTGGTTGGGCATAATTTGGGGTACGCACCGCTTCCGCATGCAACTTCAAGCCCAGCGCTGCCAGGACTTTTAAAATTGTATCGAACCCGGGAGTTCGTTCTCCCGAGAGCGCCTTGTATAGGCTTTCACGCGATACGCCTGCGTCGCGGGCTACTTGTGACATACCTTTCGCACGGGCGATGTCACCAAGAGCTTTTGCTATGAATGCGGCGTCACCATTTGCCTCCTCCAGGCACGCTTCCAGATATGCAGCCATTTCTTCCGGGGTACGGAGATGTTCAGCAACATCGTAGCGGGAGGTAACTATCTTTTTCATGAGTTATCCTAAAGATTGCGGGCAAGACGTAGAGCGGCTTTGATGTCTTTTGACTGGCTGCTTTTCTCACCGCCAGCCAACAGAATCACCAACTCACGTCCTTGCTGTTTGTAGTACACACGGTAGCCGGGGCCATAATTGATCCGCAACTCAGAGACACCTTCACCTACGGGCTCGGCGTCCCCCGCATTCCCAGCAGCCAACCGTTCAACTCTCGCCAGAATGCGGGCACGCGCTCGAATATCGCGCAGTCCGTCGAGCCACTTGGCATAAACGTCCGTTTTGCGAATCTCCATCATACCCCCCTCACTGTAGCCATACGGCTACATCTTGTCAATCGGATCTTGGCAATCGGACCTTCGTGCCCAACTATAATTGGACAGTCTGTCTAAAACTCCAAAAATCACGAATGAGTCTGTGGGAGTTGGGGACAGGTCCCGATTTCCCCTTATCTAAAGCTCACTTACCGACGAATTTCGGTCGGCCAGGTTTCCGGCGCCGTGCCGAAATGGCCGCAAACCGAATCTTCTCTTGATAGGCTTCTGAGCCGACGATCCCCGAGGCCAGCTTCTCTACCAGCTCTTGTTCTTCCCGGTCCCTGGTGCTGCAGACGAATTCCCGGTACGACTGGGGGTTTCCGAATTGGCTGGCAAAAATGCCATGCACATCTGTCACCCCATCCCCCTGCCCTTTGGCATGACGATGGAAACTGCTCCACGGGTAATCGCCCGGGTGAGCCACCACCCCGGCTCGAACCGGATTTCGCTCGATATACCTGCCACATTCGAGAAGATAGCGGTCCTCAGCCACGGGAAAGCTCTTGAATCTTCCCTGCCAGAGATGGCCGCTTCGGCGATATTTCCGATTGAACCACACCGTATACGCGAGTCCTTAAATTCAAAGACGGCGAGATGGCCCGCCAGCCCCTAACTGACTTGTATCCGCGGCGGTGCAGGAATCGTTGCGTATCACCATATTTTCGCAAACCACTGTCGGAGACCCGTCCGCTGCATACATGGGTTAGCTGAAGTTCTATTTGCTTTTACATTGAAATTTTAAATCAATTGACAACCCAGATCTGCTTTCTTCGATTGGCAACATCTCTTTTCCTTGTGCTTGGCAATGCTCGTTTGCCGCTCTACGAACGATAGACCGAACCTCCCCCAAATTAATGCCACCATAAGCAACTGAATATACGTCTGGCCCATATGGTGTAATGCCTTCTTTTGCTTTTTGCAAATGGGTCTTTCTTGCACAGCCACCAAAAATTAAAGAAGATATGATCAAAAGTAAACCGGCAAATCTTATCATTTTATTAAAGTGCACCATTTCATAGCTCCCTTTCTGGATGGCATAGTAGTGGTTGCCGACAGCATGCTATTTTGCATATATTAACCAGTTAACTATAATTGAACAGTCTGTCTAAAACGCCAAAAACTACGGATGAGTCTGTAGAATACAACTCTAATATTTTTGCAAGTTTTGAGAAAACAGATAAACTTCCGTGCGTTATGGCTTAACTGCAAAACCTCATCAACTGTTTATACAGTCTGTCTAAGTCGATCACAGACCGTCGGCCGGGCTGCGGACACCGAGGCCTCCTTTGTTGAGGACGTGAGTATAGATCATCGTGGTGTTCACGTTGGTATGCCCCAGCAGCTCCTGGATCGTCCGGATGTCATAGCCGTCTTCGAGCAGATGGATCGCAAAAGAGTGGCGCAAGGTATGGCAGCCGACATGCTTGACGATCCCCGCCTTGGCGACAGCTTCCTTGACCGCCCGCTGCAGGATCGTCTCGTGCAGGTGATAGCGCCCTTGCTCGCCGGTCTTGGGATTCTTCCAGCGCCTCTCCACCCCGGTTGACTCCCCCTCTTTTTAGGTCATTTTCCCCCCTGGATCGATTAGCCATTTTTGCCGTGCACGAAAAAAGCCGCCCGGCCGGGGTGTCCCGACCATGGCGGCTTGGATTATGCGCGGCGCT
>JACZKF010000169.1 GCA_014860175.1 Desulfuromonadales bacterium
GTTTTAGGATTAAGGCTTTTAGCCGCAGATGAACGCAGATGAACGCAGATAACATCTAGGGCAGGGACTTTTATACGGGATGCACACAAAACCCATTAATATGAATTTTGTTTTGCATTATCTGCGTTCATCCTGCATTTATCTGATTTTTTATCTGCGTAATGGTTTTAAGGCTTAAGGCTTTTATCCGCAGATGAACGCAGATGAACGCAGATAAGACCGTCATCGGCGGCTAATTGATTGAAGGACCTTGCATGTATCTGAAATTTTTCGGCTTAAAAACTAAACCGTTCGAACTGGTCCCGAACCCGGCTTTTCTTTATCCGAGCCGGGGGCACCAGGGGGTGCTGGATCATCTGGAGTATGGGTTTCAGGCGCGGGCGGGATTTATTCTGCTGACGGGCGAGATCGGTTCGGGGAAGACGACGCTGGTGCGGGAGATGCTGCGGCGGATTGGGCCGCAGACCGATCTGGCCATCATCTTCAATACCCGGGTCACCACCGGGCAGCTGCTGGCCATGATCAACGAGGAGTTCGGCCTCCCCTGCACCGGGCGCGACAAGATCGCCCTGCTGCACGACCTCAACAACTACCTCATCGGCCGCTGCCAGGCCGGCCGCCAGCCGATTTTGATCATCGATGAGGCGCAGAACCTCACGCCGCAGCTTCTGGAGGAGGTGCGCCTTCTTTCCAATCTCGAAGGGGACGATTTCAAGCTGCTGCAGATCGTCCTGGTCGGTCAGCCCGAGCTGCGGCGCAAGATCGCCCTCCCCGAGCTGCGCCAGCTGCAGCAGCGGATCGCCATCCGCTGCCATCTGCGCCCCCTGGGGCGCGAGGAGATGGAAGAGTACATCCTGCACCGCCTCGAGTGCGCCGGCAACCGGCAGGCGGTGTCCTTCGGCGAGGGGACCCTGGACGTCCTTTTCCGCCACAGCCGGGGGGTCCCGCGGCTGGTCAACACCTTCTGCGACTTCCTGCTGCTGGCCGCCTTCGCCGAGTCGACCCGCGACCTGACCCTCGCCCTGGTGGAGGAGGTGATCGGCGAGGCCGCCGAAGGGAGCTGGGCCGAGCCGGCCAAAGCGCCGGCGGAGCCGCCGGCAGCCAAGCCGGAGCTGGAGAAGCTGGCCCAGCGGCTCGACACCCACGAAAAGGTGCTGAAAAAGCTGATGCGTCATCAGGAGGGGGCGGCCAGCCGGCAGGCCGACCAGATCGACCGCCTCGCCACCTTGCTCGAAACGCTCCCCGAACGCCTCGCCGCCGCCCTGCACAAAGGGGGCAAGGAGGAGGAGGGGGACCCCCCCAAGGGGGAGAAGGTGGTGCGACTCAAATGCTGAACGCCCTTACCATCGACGTCGAGGATTACTTCCAGGTCAACGCCTTCGCCGGCGTCATCCGGCCATCCGACTGGCATGGCTACCCTCTGCGGGTAGAGGCCAACACCCATCGGGTGCTCGACCTCCTCGACCGGCATGGGGTCAAGGCGACCTTCTTTGTCCTCGGCTGGATCGCCGAACGCCTGCCGCGACTGGTGCGGGAGATCCGCGGCCGGGGGCACGAGATCGCCAGCCACGGCTACGGCCACCAACTGGTCTACACCGTCGGTCCCGAGGCCTTTCGCCAGGACGTGCGGCGCAGCAAGGAGATTCTGGAGGAGATCACCGGCGAAGCGGTGCGGGGCTACCGGGCGCCGAGCTACTCGATTACCGGCAAAAGCCTATGGGCGCTGAAGATCCTGGTGGAAG
>JACZKF010000170.1 GCA_014860175.1 Desulfuromonadales bacterium
CACGAATTCAATTCGTTTATTACAACGATACGCACCCTGGGGCCCTCGCCCCTGAAAAAAGATTACCGCAAAGAACTGGTGTAATCGAAGATTCTTCCATGCGTGGTGTCTCGATGATTGACGCGATACGAAAAAGAGTAACCGAACTCCTGGAGGCGGGGAAAATCGACGGTTTTCTCGGGCTTGCCCGGCAACACGGCCATTTCGCCCCACACCTCTACCAGCGCGGCGACGACCTCTCCGCGATGGTTCTCGGCGACCGGGACCGTCCCGGCGACGCCCGTTACCCGCTCAACAAGTACCTGCTCAACCTCACCAAGGCCTATCCCGACAAGACCTTCGGCGTGCTGGTCAGGGGCTGCGACGACCGGGGCCTGAAAACGCTGTATACCTGGAACCAGCTCAGCCCGAACAAGGTGGTTCCGGTAGGCATTGCCTGCCCCCAGGAGCTTGCCGACCGCTGTGAATGCTCGGCCCCCTACCCCGACGATTTCATCGCCGGCGAAAAAGCCCAGCCGGTGGCGGCAGCCTCCGTCGCCGCGGTGGAGGCCCTTGGCTCGGCCGAGCGCTTCGACTTCTGGATGGAGGAGTTCGTCAAGTGCATCAAGTGCTACGGCTGCAGTAATATCTGCCCGATGTGTTTCTGTAACGAATGCAGCCTCAAGTGCGACGATCTGATCAAGCGGGGCGAACTGCCTCCGGAGATTCCGGTCTTCCACCACACCCGGGCGATGCACATGGCCGGCCGCTGCATCGATTGCGGGCTCTGTGAAGAGGCCTGCCCATCGACCATTCCGCTGCGCACCCTATACAAGAAAATCAACGGCATCCTGGCCGACTCGTTCGACTATACCACCGGACTGCGTCGCGGCCAGCGCTCGCCGTTCAATATCCTGGATCCTGTCGCAGACAAGAAATAGGAAGGACAACCATGGACTACCGGACCATACTGACGACCTGTACCTATTGCGGCTGCGGCTGCAACTTTTTCCTCGAAGTCCTCGACGGCGAGCCGATCGGCACCATCCCCTGCAAGACCAGCCCGGTCAACGAGGGTAAGCTGTGCATCAAGGGGTGGAACGTACACGAGTTCATCCGCAACGAAGGACGGCTGAAAACACCGCTACTGCGAAAAAACGGGGTGCTTGAGCCCGTTTCCTGGGACGAGGCGCTTGACTACACGGCGACTCGCCTGCGCGAGATCAAACAAGCCGGCGGCCCCGACGCGATCGCCTTTCTGACGTCTGCCAAGGTGACCAACGAGGAGAACTACCTGCTGCAGAAATTCGCCCGGGCGGCAGTCGGCACCAACAACATCGATCACTGCGCCCGGCTCTGACACAGCTCCACCGTGGCAGGTCTTGCCGCAGCATTCGGAAGCGGAGCGATGACCAACTCCATCGAGGAGTTTGAGCAGGCCGACTGCATCTTCATCATCGGCTCCAACACCACCGTCGCCCATCCCCTGATCGCCACCCGGATCTTTCGCGCCAAGAAGAACGGGGCCACGGTCATCGTCGCCGATCCGCGCAAGGTCCACATCTCGGAAATCGCCGACCTGCGAATCAACCACCGGATGGGCACCGACGTGGCGCTGCTCAACGGCGTCATGCATGTCATCCTGGAAAACGGCTGGCACGATCAGACCTATATCGATGACCAGACCGAGGAATTTGCCGCCTTTGCCAAGGTCATCGATCAGTTCCCGCCGGAAACGGCCGCCGAAATCTGCGGCGTCTCGGCCGATGACATCAGGACCATCGCCAGGCTCTACGGCACGGCGGAGAAGGGCTCCATCATCTACTGCATGGGCATCACCCAGCACACCACCGGGGTCGACAACGTCAAGACCCTGGCGAATCTGGCCATGCTCACCGGCAATCTGGGCAAGGAGTCTTCCGGCGTCAATCCGCTGCGCGGCCAGAACAACGTGCAGGGGGCTTGCGACATGGGCGGGCTGCCCAACGTCTTCACCGCCTACCAGGCGGTCACCAGCCCGGCCGCCGCCGAGAAATTTGCCGCGGCCTGGGGAGTCGACCAGCTGTCCGGGCAGATCGGCTTGACCATCCCCGGCATGCTCGAGGGACTGGATGAGGGAAACGTCAAGGCCCTCTATATCATGGGCGAAAACCCGGTGGTCTCCGACCCGGACGTCACCCATGTCAGAAAAGCGCTGGCCAAGGCCGAATTTCTCGTGGTGCAGGATATCTTCCTCACCGCCACCGCCGAGTTAGCCGACGTGGTGCTGCCCGGCGTATCGTTTGCCGAGAAAGACGGCACCTTCACCAATACCGAACGGCGGGTCAGCCGGGTACGCCAGGCCGTCGAGCCGCTCGGCGAAGCACGGCAGGACTGGCAGATCATCCAGGACATTGCCAGCCGCTTCGGCTACCCGATGAGCTATGGAAGCCCGGAAGAGATCTTCGACGAGATGGCCCGATTAACGCCCTCCTATGGCGGCATCTCCTTCGACCGCCTGGAAGGGGACGGCCTGCAATGGCCCTGCCCGACCCCGGATCACCCCGGCACCCGCTTCCTGCACCAGGGGAAGATCGCCCGCGGCAAGGGCCTCTTCCATCCCATCGCCTTCCTGCCGCCGGCCGAGGCGGTCGACGAACAGTACCCGCTGTGGTTCTCCACGGGCCGGGTCTTTGCCCATTACCATACCGGCACGATGACCAGGAACTCTCCGAGCCTGGATGCGGAAATCGAGGAGGGGTATGTCGAGATCAGCGGCGACGACGCCGCCAGGCTGCAGATCCGTCACGGCGACCTGGTGACGGTATCGTCTCGGCGCGGTTCGGTGGACACCAAGGCCCTGATCACCGGCCGGATCGAGCCGGGCTCGGTCTTTATGCCCTTTCATTTCATCGAGAGCTGCGCCAATATCCTCACCAACCCGGCGCACGACCCGATCTGCAAGATCCCGGAATTCAAGGTCTGCGCGGTCAATATC
>JACZKF010000171.1 GCA_014860175.1 Desulfuromonadales bacterium
CCTTTGCCGGCTTCATCCGCCTGGAGGGGGAGGGGGGGACGGTGGCCGCCGAGCGGCTGGTCGGCGATCTCGGCACCCTGGTCGAGACCGCCCGGCGCCTGCGGGTTAGCAAGATCGTCGTCGCCCTCACCGAGCGCCGCGGGGTGCTGCCGGTGCGCGAAGTGCTGCGCTGCCGCCTGGCCGGCATCCGGGTGATGGATGCAGTGAGCTTTTACGAACAGGTAACCGGCAAGCTGATGATCGAAAACATCAACCCGAGCTGGTTCATCTTCTCCGACGGCTTTCGCCTGACGCCGGCGATGCGGGTGGCCAAGCGAGGGCTCGATGTGGTGCTGGCCCTGGTCGGCCTGGTGCTCGCCCTGCCGCTGATGCTTCTGACCGCCTTGGCGATCAAGATCGACTCCCCGGGTCCGGTGCTGTTTCGCCAGGTCCGCACCGGCGAGGGGGAGCGCCCCTTCACCCTCTACAAATTCCGCTCGATGCGCCAGGACGCCGAGCAGGCGACCGGCGCCGTCTGGGCGCAGACCAACGACCCCCGGGTGACCCGCCTCGGGCGGTTCATGCGCAAGAGCCGGATCGACGAAATCCCGCAGCTGATCAACGTCATCAAAGGGGAGATGAGTTTCGTCGGCCCGCGCCCGGAACGCCCCGAATTCGTCGGCCGGCTTACCCAGAAGATCCCCTACTACTCCAATCGCCACTACGTCAAGCCGGGGGTTACCGGCTGGGCGCAGATCCGTTACCCCTATGGCGCCTCGGAAGAGGATGCCCTGGAAAAACTCCGCTATGACCTCTACTACACCAAGAACTATTCCCTCGGTCTCGATCTCGCCATTATCGCCTCCACCTTCCGGGTGGTCCTCTTCGGGCGGGGAGGGCGCTAGGATGCGAGCCGTTCTCCTCTCCCTTCTCCTGCTGCTGCTCCTCCCGGCTCTGGCCGCGGCCGACAACGCCAGCGATTATCTCATCGGCGATGGCGACCAGCTGCAGGTCTCGGTCTGGGGGGCCCCCGAACTGAGTACGGCGGTGACGGTGCGCCCCGACGGCAAGATCACCCTGCCGGCGGTCGGCGATGTCCAGGCCACCGGCCGGACCCCGGCGCAGCTGGCCAAGAGCCTCACCGAAGTCTTCGGCAAGGTGATGAAGGGGCCGGTGGTCACCCTGAGTGTGATTCAAGTGACCAACAACCGGGTCTACGTCGCCGGCGGCGGTGTCCCCTCCGGCGTCGTCAACCTGACCGCCCGCACCACCTTGTTCAAATTCCTCTGCCGCTATGAAACCCTCGACAATACCGACCTCGCCGGCGCTTACCTGCTGCGCGGCGGCAAGAGGCTCAACCTCGACCTCGACGCCCTGGTCCGCCACGGCGCCCTCTCCCAGGATCTCGAACTGCAGCCCGAGGACATCCTCTTCCTCCCCTCGGCGGAGATGAACCGGGTCTACGTCCTGGGGGCGGTCAACGCCCCGAAGTTCGTCCCCTTCCGGGCCGGCCTGCGGGTCCTCGACGCCATCCTCGAGGCCCAGGGGTTTACCGACTATGCCAAAGAGAATAACGTCACCGTCCTGCGCAAAAATGGAGAGAAGATCCGGGTCAAGGTGCGCGATCTGATCCGGGGGAAAGATCTTGCCCAGAACCTGCTGCTGGCCGCAGGGGACTACGTCGTCGTCGAAGAAAGCCTGTTCTGAGGAGATTGGTATGGATCTGAGGGAGGTTTTCTCCTCTTTGCGTCTTTTCTACCGCCGCCGCGCCCTTTTCCTGCTGCTGGCGGTGACTATCATGACGGCGGTGATCGCCGGCGGTTACCTGCTGCCAAAGAAGTACCGCGCCGACAGTACCGTCTTTATCGAAAAGAACGTCATCAACGACCTGGTCAAGGGGATCGCCGTCACCCCCGACATGGATGAGCGGATCCGCGTCCTCAAATACGCCCTGCTCAGCCGCGACCTGATCAACAAGACGCTCCTCGATCTCGACCTCGACCTGCAGGGAAAGAGCGCGGCCGAACTGCAGGGGATGGTCTCCGCTTTGCAGCAGCGCACGGAGATCCAGGTCCGGGGGAAGGAGCTGTTCACCGTCTCCATCACCGACCCCGATCCCCAGTTCGCCCAGCAGTACATCAATACCCTGGTCGGTCGCTATGTCGAGGCGAACATCTCCGGCAAGCGGGAAGAGACTTACGGCGCCAACCGTTTTCTCGACGAGCAGCTGGCCCATTTCAAGCAGAAGCTCGATGAGGCCGAGGATGCGATCATCCGTTTTCGCCGGGAGCAGGGGGTCGACATCTCTTCCAGCGAGGAGAACCTGCTGGCCGACCTGATGGTCTACAAGCGGGAGATCGAGAAGATCCAGCTGGAGGCGGAAACCGAGCGGGCGCGGGTGGGGAGCCTGCAGGCGCAGCTGAAAGAGGTGGCGCCGACGGTGGCCATCTTCAGCGAGCGGCAGAAAGAGGACCGGTTAGCCGGGGTCGAGGCGCGCCTGCGGCAGCTGCTGCTGACCTATACCGACAACTATCCGGAGGTGATCCGCCTGCGCCTGGAGGCCGAGGAGCTGAAGAAACGGCTGGCGGAAGAGAAGGTTTCCCCCGATCCGGCCGCCGGGCCGGTGACCGCCGAGATGACCACCCTCAACCCGGTGCACCAGGAGGTGCGGCAGAAACTGATGACCGCGCAGAACGAGATCAGCGCCCTCGACCGCAAGGTGGCGCGTCTGAAGCAGCTCAGCACCGAGCGCGAAGCCGAGCTGCAGAACATCCCGGAGAACAAGAAGGCGATCGGCATGCTGGTGCAGGAGCGCGACTCCCTGCGCAAGATCTATGAAGAGCTGCTGATGCGCCTGGGGCAGGCCGAAGTCTCGAAACAGATGGAGATCGGCGACAAGACGACCACTTTCCGCATCGTCGATCCGGCCATTCTCCCCCGCCGGCCGGTCTCCCCCAACATGCTCAAGGTGATCGTCCTGGCGTTGGCCGCCGGCCTCGGCGGCGCCGCCGTCGCCATCCTGCTGCTGGAAAACACCCGCTCCTCCATCCGCGACGCCAACCAGCTGCCGGGGCTCGGGCTGGAAGTCCTCACCGTCATCCCGCGGATGCTCGACCCGGTCCAGGTCGCCAAAACCCGCCGCCGCGACCTCTTCGCCTACACCGGCACGGCGCTGTATCTGTGCGGGGTGGCGGGGCTGGCGGCGTTTGAGATGTTCAAGAAACTGGCTTGAGGCAGAGATAGGAACAAATCCAAGGCAATTTGCCGCAGATGAACGCAGATGAACGCAGATAAGGCTTTTAGGCAAGGGCAGGTCTTTTACACAGATGTGAAAACAGATAAGAGCGGATACACACAGATAG
>JACZKF010000172.1 GCA_014860175.1 Desulfuromonadales bacterium
TTTTCAGGAGTAAATAATTTGAGTAAAGAACAGAGCTTCACTGACCGGTTGTGGGATTTTTTCTGTTCCCTGAAACTGGCGATCAGTATCCTGATTCTGCTCGCGACGACCTCGATCATCGGCACGGTTATCGAGCAGAACCTGACCCCCCAGGATTACATGGAAAAGTATGGTATGAGCGAGTCGACCTACAGGACGCTCGATGCGTTGCAGTTTTTCGACATGTATCATTCCTATTGGTTTCTCTCCCTCATGGGTTTGTTTGCCGTCAACCTGATCTGCTGCTCGATCAAGCGCCTGCCGCGGATTATCAAAGTCGTGCGTGAACCGATCCTGGTGGCCGACGACGGCCTGTTCCGCACCTTTTCCAATAAAGAGGAAATCGTCACGACAGGGACTGTCGAGAGTGTGCGTGACAAGGTGGTTGCGCTGCTCGGCGACAAGTTCGCTTCACCGGTGGTCACCGAACAGGACGGCAAGGTTTATCTGTTTTCGCAAAAGGGGGCGTTGTCGCGTTTCGGGGTGTATGTCACCCACTCTTCGATTCTGATTATCTTTCTCGGCGCCATGATCGGCAACATCTGGGGCTACAAGGCCTACGTCAACATTGTTGAGGGCCAGTCGATCAAGCAGGTCTGGCCGCGGGGCAGTCAAAAGCCTCTGCCGATCGACTTTGAAGTGCGCTGTGACAATTTTGACGTCAGCTTCTACGAGGGTGGTGGTCGACCGAAGGAGTTTGCCAGCGATCTGGTGGTGCTCGAGAACGGCCAGGAAGTTCTGAAGAAGCGGATTGTGGTCAACGATCCCCTGAACTACAAGGGGCTGACCTTCTATCAGTCCAGCTACGGTCCGGCCGGTGACCCGGTCTACCAGTTCCTTATTAAAAATCGTGAGACCGGCGAGACGGTCACGGTCAAGGGACAGCAGGGCAAGCGCCTGGGCTTGCCGGGCGGCTCTGCCCTGATCCCCATGGGCTATGCCGAGAGCTACCAGAATTTCGGCCCGGCCGCCCAGGTCAGTATCGATGCCGGTGACAACCAGCGTGGCACGCCGTTCATCGTCTTCAAGAATTATCCGCAATTCGATGAAAAGCGTGGCGGTGCTTATGCGATCACCCTGGTCGATGTCCAGCAGAGCTACTACACCGGCCTGCAGGTGGCCAAGGACCCCGGCGTCTGGGTGGTCTGGCTCGGCTGCCTGCTCATGGTGCTCGGCTCCTGTGGCGCCTTCTTCCTCTCCCACCGGCGCATCTGGGTCAGCATCCAGCCCCTTAACAAAGGCATCGGCGTCAAGTTCGGCGGTGCGGCACACCGCAACCAGCCGGCTTTCGCGCTCTTCTTCGATGAATTGAAAAAAGACTTCAGCGACGCATTGTCGTCCTGACGGAGGAATACAAGATGACCAGTTCTCTTCTGTTCAATGTCACAACGGTCGCCTACTTTGCTGCCATGGTGATCTTTATTGTTTACCTGACCGCCAAGAACAAGACGGTCGGCCTGGTCGCCACGCTGATCTGCTGGGTCGGCTTTATCGCCAATACCGGGGCCATCGGTCTGCGCTGGTACGAAGCCTATGCCATGGGCTACGAGCAGGCACCGCTCTCCAACCTCTATGAATCCATCGTTTTCTTCGCCTGGTCGATTTTGATGATTTACCTGATCTTCGATCTCAAATACAAGCAGCGGGCGATCGGCGCCTTTGTCGTGCCGTTTGCCTTCGCCGGCATGATCTGGGCGCAATGGAGCCTTGACGCCACCATTCAGCCGCTGGTGCCTGCCCTGCAGAGCAACTGGCTGACCTACCATGTGTTTACCTGCTTTATCGGCTACGCGGCTTTTGCCATGGCCTGCGGCGTGTCGATCATGTACCTGATCAAGGTCGGCAAGGAAGATAGGTCGGCGGAAGAGTCGCCGGCCGGTGGCATCCTCGGCATGTTCCCCAGCGCCAAGGTGCTTGACGATCTCAACTACAAAGCCATCATGGTCGGCTTCCCGATGCTGACCCTGGGCATCATCACCGGCGCGGCCTGGGCCAACTACGCCTGGGGCACTTACTGGAGCTGGGACCCGAAGGAAACCTGGAGTCTGATCGTCTGGTTCATCTACGCCGC
>JACZKF010000173.1 GCA_014860175.1 Desulfuromonadales bacterium
CCTTCCACCCCCACCAGCTTCGCCACCTTCTCGACCCCCTGCCGCAGGGCGGTGATATGCTCCTCGCCCGGCGCCTCGTCCATCTGCTGTTCCAGCCAGCGGTTGAAGCCGGGGAGGGGGGAGAGGGTGTCGAAGTTTTTCAGGTTGGGAAACTCGTGGCGCAATTCGTCGACCACCCGCTTGATCAGGAAATGGCCGAAGCTGATGCCGCGCAGCCCCTTCTGGGCATTGGTGATGGAATAGAAGATGGCGGTGTCGGCCCGCTCCGGGTGCATTTCTGGGGCGCTTTCGTCGAGCAGCGACTGGATGCTGCCGGAAATTCCCTTGACCAGGGCGATTTCGATGAAGATCAGCGGTTCATCGGCCATCGTCGGGTGAAAGAAGGCGTAACATCGGCGGTCGGACTCGAGACGGTTACGCAGGTCCTTCCAGGAGTGGATCGTGTGCACCGCCTCGTAGGCGATGAGTTTTTCCAGCAGGGCGGCCGGCGACTCCCAGGTGATGTGCCGGCACTCCAGAAAGCCGACATCGAACCAGGTGGCCAGCAGCTGGCGCAGCTCCGTATCCAGGCTTCCCAGGGCCAGGTCGCCGGCCATGAAGGCAAGCAGATCGGCCCGCAGGCCGACCAGGAACTTCACCCCCTGGGGGAGGGCGGTAAACTGCTTGAGCAGCCGCAGGCGGGGGGAGAGGAGAATCTGCCGTAAATTCTCCTCGGCCGCAAGGTAGGTTTTCTGGTCAGCGGCTGCCGACAGCTCGGTGGCCGCGTGAGCCACCGCCTGACGATCGGCCGCGAATTCCTTGGCCAGCAGTTCGAGGAAGCGGCGCCGCCCCTGGCTGCTGAGCGTCAGGTAGATCTCTCCGAGTTGGGCCGCCCGCCGGCGGGCCGAAACCTCCCCGCCGCGCGCCTCCAGGCAGGCCTGCATCCTTTTGCGGACCAGTTCAAGGTCGCCGCCGGAAAGAGAAGGGTGGACAGCGGGGACTTTCTCGCTGCCTCCCATCGATTCGGCAATGCCGAGCCAGGCGGTGCGCAGACTGTCGAGGGTATCCTTCCAGGCGGTCGGCATCTCTTTCCTCCCTTGGCAACGTCGGTCCAGGTCCCCAGGTAATCGGTCCCCCAGGTAATCTGATACATATAGCAGGGAAGAAACGAACCGCAAACAAAAGTCCACCGAGGGGCCGGTAGGCGGGGAGGGCCGGAGGAAACGGTGGCGATAAAAGTGCGTCCGATGCACGGGGCGCTTGCCGCCAGCTATGACAAACTGGTAAAAGATCGTGCGCGGCGTGCTCGGATCCCTCTTCGGCAGCAGCCGCCAGAAATGACCCTGCCGTAAACAACAACGTCCCCTGACTCTCAAAGAAAAAAAGGACCATGCTACGCCCCGGAAATGCGTAGCATGGCCCCTTTTTCCCCTCCCCGGCTCTGCTGTTACTCGCTCGGTTTCAGAACCTTGATCCGGAAAAAAGCTTCGTTGTTGCTCAAGTCAGGATCCAGCTGGCCGGGGGCGTCCACCGTTGCCAGGATATCGAAATTAGGGGTTTTGGACGGCTGCAGGTGGATTTGCACCACATGTTGCCCCCCCTGGATGAGCCCTTCCAGGGTGCACTCCACCTGACCGACGGCGACGCTGCAGGCGGGATGGTCGACTTCGGTGAGAGTCGTCCGCCCGAGGAGAGAAGCCCTCAGCTTGACGGCTGCGCCCTGGCTCGGACCGAGATTCCGCACGGTCAAGGTCACGGTCAGCGGGTCATTGAGGTACACCGACTTCGGAGCCTCGATCTTCAGCTGAAGATCCGCCATCTCCCCCTCTTCGGCGGCAGTGATCAGGATGAGGGCGGGGTCGCTGGTCATCAGCCCATCGTCGACCAGCAGTTCGACCAGGTAGTCGCCGGGCAGGTCGGGGGTGAAGTAGGCATTCTCCGCGTTGGGGTTGTGAATGACTTCTGCGCTTCCGGATGGTTGGGCAAGGAGCGACCACTGGTAGGTCAACTCGCGCTGCGGATCCGGACTGGTGCTCGCGTCGCCGTTCAGTTGGACGGTGTCCCCGACGGTCGCCGCCCGGTCGGCAAGGAGGACGGCCACCGGCATCAGACTCGGGTCCGGAGGATTCACCACGGCGCCGCCCAGCAGACTGATCTCCTTAAGTTGCGCCCCGATCAGTGGTCCGGTCGTCCCCATCAGCGGCCCCATCTTGCGGTCCACCGCCAGCACGCTCCCCCCGACGTAGCTCCCCGCTGCCATGCGCACCGGGGGGAGACCCGGTAGCACGTTGATCAAGACGCGGCTGGGATCGCTGCTGCGGATGCCGGCGCCGGCGCCCAATTCGAGCTTGCCGAGGATATTCAGGACAAAAAGAGCATCGGCCGGCCCTTCGAGGGTCAGCTGTGCTCCGGCTTCGACTGCATAGTCGAGGTTGCGGATCTCGATCACATTGATGCCGCTCTCCCCCCGGATGGCCGTTGACGTGGTGAGCGTCGCGTACTTCTGCCCAGCTGGTTGGCCACCCCAGTACTCGGATATCTCCTGCGTCCAGGCAACCGGCATGAAGAGGTCCCGCGTATAGCGCCATCCGTTCACTGTCCCGACGTTGCTCAGAATACGGGTGACGGTGGGGTCGAGATAGAGGTTGCCATTGATGACGGCCGGCCCCTGGAAGTCGAATTCGCTGTATGGGCCGACGCCCACGTCTCCGTGCACCGTGACCAGCGAGAGGTCGAGCTTGGCCGTCCCTTCCACCTCCTCGGCAGGTTTGCCGAGCAGAAACACGGCGTAGTCTCCCACCTCACAGAGGCCGAAATCCGGGTGAGGTTTCCACCCCGCCTCGGCGCTGGACATGACGATCAGGAGCAAGGCCAAGCCCCCAAGGGTGAATTTTGAACATCGACGCACTCTGTTTTTCATTTGATCATTCTCCTTCGGCAGACGTACATTTGAGGTCAGGTGATGGTGGTCAGGCAAGTGGGTTTTTTTGGCTGGTACCAAAGAGGACCCGGGAGGCAGAATGGTTAAAGGTTTGTTGTTCTCTTTGACGAAGCAGATCTGCTTTTCGTTGACACCCCGCCGGCGCTGCGGCAGAAGGTGGCGCAGCGCCGGCTGTGGCGGGCTCGGAGCCTCTTCGGCGGCAGCCGCCAGAAATGACGCTGCCGGGAAAATTTTCCCTCTGATTTGAAAATGTTCTGCGGTATGATCTAATTTATAGGAATTCCTGATTTTATTTCCCGGGAGGGATTGCCATGCAGATGGACATTCTGGCGATGCTGGCTACCATCGTCTTCGTACTGATCGCCGTCATTCTGATCCCCGTTCTCCTGCAGATCCGCCACACGGTGCAGAGGGTGGACGAGTTTCTCGCTCTCGCCCAGCGTGAAGTGCTGCCGCTGCTGCGGGAACTGCGGGAGCTGTCGGAGAACCTGAAAACGATATCGGTCGAGACGGAACGCGACCTGGTCAAGGTGCGTCCGCTTTTCGACTCTCTGGAGCAAACGGGGGAGATGGTCCATAACATCACCAGTGTGATGAACAGCGGGGTCGGCCGAGTAATCGGCTCCTCTCTCGGTACCTGGATGGGGGTGCGGGCGGCCCGCAAGGCCTTTGTCAAAGAGATCAAAGAACCTAAGAGGAGGTGACGGAACATGGCTGAGAACAGGGGGAACGACTCCGGTTCAACTTTTCTGGCGTTTATGATGGGGGCTGCCATTGGCGGCGGCCTGGCCCTTCTTTTCGCCCCACGGGCGGGAGAGGAGACCCGGGAAAAGATCCGGCAGATGGCGGACGACGCTCGCAAGCGGGCTACCGACTACTACGATGAGGCCGAGAATCGGGTGCGGCAGACCATCGAAGAAGGCAAAACCGTCTATGAAGAGAAGAGGGCGGCCATCATCGCCGCTACTGAAGCCGGGCGGGAGGCCTTCCTGGAGAAGAAGGAAGCGGTCGTCGCCGCCGTCGAGGCAGGGGCGGAAGCGTACGAGGAAGAGGCCGGCAGGCCGGAATGATCTGTTGAGTTTGCCGAGAAGCCCACCTTTCGGTGGGCTTTTTTTGTCTCTTTGCGGGGCGCTGGCCCAGGGAAGGAAATGTCGAGGACTCTTGATCTAGTTCGCCGGTCGCGGGAATTTCTGCGGCGCGGGATCTGGGAGCTCAATGAGCCAGAGATCCCCCGGGGGCGGCGCTTCTTTTTGCGCCAGTTCCGCTTCGGCATTCTCACGGCCCGCGAGTTCATCGCTGACGGCTGTATTCTGCGCGCCTCGGCCCTGACCTACTTTACCCTGCTGGCTATTGTCCCGCTGTTTGCCCTGACCTTCGCCCTGCTGACCGGCCTGGGGGTGCAAAATACCCTCGAACCGCTCCTGCTGGAGCGGTTGACCGTCGGCTCGGAAGAGATTGTCGAGCAACTCATCAGCTACATTAATAACACCAACATCGGCCGAGTGGGGGTGATCGGCGTCATTACCCTGCTGATGACGGTCATTGCGTTGATGACCAACATCGAGGGGACGCTCAATCACCTCTGGGGGGTCAAGGAGACCCGCTCTCCCTTCCGGCGCTTCGCCGACTACACCTCGATCATGCTGCTCGGTCCCCTGTTCCTCTTCGCTGCCATCTCCATGACCAGCAGCCTGGAGAGCCAGGTCCTGGTGCAGGCGCTGCTCGACCGTGCCTTCATCGGCCATCTGATTCTCTTTCTTTTTCGGGTTCTCCCCTATGTAGTGATGTGGGCCGCCTTCACCGCCCTGTATATCTTCATGCCGAACCTCAAGGTGCGCTTCCAGGCAGCCCTGGTCGGCGGTATTTTCGGCGGTACCCTGTGGCAACTTGCCCAATGGGGGTACGTCTCCTCCCAGGTCGGGGTCGCTCGCTACAATGCGATCTACGGTACTCTGGCGGCGCTGCCGATTTTGATGGTCTGGATCTATCTCTCCTGGATTATCGTCTTGCTGGGGGCCGAGGTCGCCTATGTCTGGCAGAACCAGGCCATTATCCGCCGCGAGATCCGGGAAGAAAAAGTCAACTTCCTCAGCCAGGAAATGGTCGCCTTGACCATTCTGGCCGCGGTCGCCGATGTTTTTGAACGGGGGGGGCGCCCCTGGGACATGGAGAAGATCGCCTCGCGCCTCGCCCTGCCGCCGCGGCTGACCCGCATCGTCCTGGATGAACTGGTTCAGCTCGGGTTCCTCTCCCATGTGCGCTCTGAAGGGGACGAGGAGGATCGGTATCAACCGGGCAAACCTCCCGAGAAGGTACGGGTCCACGACGTCATCCTGGCTCTTCGCAACAATGGGGCCAGCCTGCGCCGGCAGGAGAAAGTGACGGCCTGGAAGTCGGTGTGGGAGTTGGAGCGGCGCCTCGCCGATGCCGAAGACCAGGCGCTGGCCGGGATGACGCTGAGGGATTTGTCGGAAGGAAAGGCGTTACCGGAAAGCGGATGAACGCCCATCGGCGGCGTTGCCCTGATTTTCGACGACGCCTTCGGTACGCCTTTCGCCCTGAAGCTTCGGGCGCCGATCGGGGTCAAGAAAGCGAGGGCCAGGGGGCAAAGGTCTCCAGCCGGAACTCCCCGTCTTCCCAGACGGCGTAGGAGTACTGATCCAGCCAGTCGCCGAGGGAGACGACCGTCCCTTCGGGGTTGCGCTGCAGCCAGGGAGCATGAAAATGGCCGGTGACCACGGCCTGGTATCCTTCGGCGAAGCGTCGGTTGGCGTGCTCCGCAAGCATCTGCTCCGGGACCCACCGTCGGCGTTTGGCCAGATGCCCCTTGCCGCTTTGCCGACTGGCACAATGGGCGATTCCCCAGGTCCAGTCGGGGGGGAGCAGCTGCAGCAGCAGGCGCAAGGGGAGACTGCGCAGAGTGCGTCGCAGCAGCCGGTAGGCGCGGTCCCGGGGATTGACCAGGTCGCCGTGGGCGATGAAGACCGGCCGGCCATCCAGATCGACCCCCTCTCCGGTGGTGAGGACCCGACAGCCGAGTTCCTCGGCAAAGTAGGGGCCGAGGTGAAAATCGTGGTTTCCTTCCACGTAGACGATGTCGGTCCCCGCCTGGCGCAGACGGCGCAGGCTCTCCAGCAGCGGGACATAGGGGGCAAAGACCACGTGCCGGTAGCCGACCCAGAACTCGAAAATGTCCCCGAGCAGATACAGCGTACGCAGATGACCACGCTGCTGCTCCAGAAAAGTGAGCAGATGCTGGTAATTGGCGTCGGCAGGATGCCGCAGATGGGCGTCGGCGAGAAAAATATCCCTCATGGGCGCCCACTATAAAGGGGCGAGAGGCAAGAGGCAAGAGGCAAGAGGTTTAATCGGTAGAGGGGGCAGGGTGATCGTGTGCCTGGATTAAAAAAATTAGCGCTTATTGCCAAGAGGCGGTTATCGGGTATTCTTTTTCGCATTATGCGCAAGGAGAGCAGCATGACGACTCGCGAGCAGATCGAGACCTTCCTGGCCTCCCCGGTCTTCGGGGTGGTGGGAGCGTCTTCCCGACCGGAAAAGTATGGCAACAAGGTGTTGCGCTGCTACTTGCAAAATGGGCGCCGGGCCATCCCGGTCAACCCGGTGGAGAAAGAGATCGAAGGGGTGGCGGTGGTCGCCAGCGTCTCTGCCCTCCCCGATGAGGTGGCGAGTATTTCCGTCATTACCCCCCCTTCGGTGACCGACAAGGTGGTGGAACAGGCTATCGCCAAGGGGATCCGCAACATCTGGATGCAACCGGGGGCGGAGAGTCCGGCGGCGATCGAGAAGGCCCGCCAGGCGGGGCTGAACGTCATCGCCGACGGCAGTTGCGTTCTGGTGGTGATGGGCTATCACGATCACTGAAACAGATTCTTCGGGTGCCGCCTGCTGCGCCCCTTTATCACCGCCCAGAAATTCAAATCTGCACCATCGAAAAAGGAGGATTCACCATGCTGCAACTTCCCGAGCTTCCCTATCCGAAAAATGCCCTGGAGCCGCACCTGAGCGCCCGTACGCTGGAATTCCACCATGACAAGCACCACGCCGCCTATGTCAACAAGGGGAATGAACTGCTGCAGGGGAGTGGCCTGGAAAACGAGAACATCGAATCGATCATCAAGAAGAGCTACGGTGACAGCAGCAAGGCGGCGCTGTTCAACAACGTCGCCCAGGTCTGGAACCACTCGTTTTTCTGGCACTGCATGAAGCCAGGCGGGGGGGGGAAGCCGACCGGCGCGGTTGCCGACCGGATCAACGCCTCCTTCGGCAGTTTCGATAAATTCGTCGAGGAGTTCAAGGCGGCCGGCGTTGGCCAGTTCGGAAGCGGCTGGGCCTGGTTGGTGCAAAACGGCGATAAACTGGAGGTGATGAAGACCCCCAATGCGGAAAATCCGCTGCATCACAACAAAAAACCGCTGCTGACCGCCGACGTCTGGGAACATGCCTACTATCTCGATTTCCAGAACCGGCGCCCCGACTTCCTCTCGGTTTTTGTCGAAAAACTGATCAACTGGGAGTTTGTCGCCAAGAACTTGGGCTGAGACCAATGACCACCAGACAGGGCCGTCGTTCCCGCGGGAGCGACGGCCTTTTTTTATCCCGCCGGCGCTGCTAGTATCTGGCGATGCAGATCACCACTCGTCGCTGAGGCGCAGGAAATACTGGCCATCATAGGCCGTGGCGGCATCTGCACCTTTCCTGGAGTCCACATGGATGCTGTCCCTCCTGTCTCCTGGCGACTGCGTACCGGCCTGACCAGCGGCTTGCAGACGTCCTGGAAGCTGATCAAGTACGTCATCCCACTCTATGTGGCAGTCGACCTGCTGAAGGGGACGCCAGTCATCGAGCTGCTTGGCAGGTGGTTCGCCCCGATGATGGCCCTCTTCGGCCTCCCCGGAGAGGCGGCCCTCGCCTTCGTGGCCGCTTTTCTCCTTAACCTGTATGCCGCCCTGGCCATCATGGCCCCCCTCGACCTCACCCCCTGGCAGATCACCCAGTGCGGTTTGATGATGGGCATTGCCCACAATCTGCTGGTGGAGGGGGCGGTACTCGGCAGCACCGGCACCCGTGGTGGTCTGCTCACGCTCAGTCGCCTGGCCATCGCCGCCGGTGCCGGCCTGATCCTGCATCTGCTGCATCGGCTGGGAGGGGGGTGAATGGAGCCGTTGCTCGCCGCCCTCATCGGGGCCCTCAAACTCTCTGGCAAGCTGTTGCTGATCATCGTCCCCCTGGTTACCGTCTTCGAACTGCTGCGCTACCTCCCGGTTTTCCGTCGCGCGGGGCGGGCCATCGACCCTCTGATGCGTCCTCTGGGGTTGACACGTGAGGCGGCGGTCCCTCTGTTTACCGGCATTTTTCTCGGCATCGCCTATGGCGCCGGCATCATCATCCGGGTCGCCCAGGAAAAGAACCTTCCCCGCCGACAGCTCTTCCTCATGGGGCTGTTCCTGGCCACCTGTCATGCCGTGGTCGAGGACACGCTGATCTTCGTGGTGATCGGGGGGAATGGCTGGGTGATGCTCGGCATGCGCCTGCTGATCGCCTGCGGTCTGACCGCTTTGCTCGCCTGGTGGTGGCGGCGGTCGCCCCAAGTCTGAAGGCTTAATGATATGAAACCGGCTATTTTTCAAGCATTTAGTAGAGCCAACAGGTTGACAAGAGGAGAATTAGAGATAGTCAATTGGCCATGAGCCAGTCGGTACCGATTGCTGTGGAAACAGGGGAGAGGGGGGAGGCGGCAGTTCCTCTGGTGGTCGATCTGGACGGTACCCTGGTTAAAAGCGACCTGCTGATGGAGAGTTTTCTCCTCCTGATCAAAGCCAATCCGCTCCATGTTTTCCTCGCCCTGGTCTGGTGGTGCCGTGGCAAAGCCTATCTGAAGGCGGAAATTGCCCGGCGAGTCGATCTCGACGTTTCGCATCTCCCCTATAACCAGATTTTTGTCGACTTTCTTAAACTGGAAGCGGCCACCGGCCGGCCGGTTATCCTAGCCACCGGCGCCGATATCCGTCTGGCCAGGCGAGTGGCCGACTATTTTGGCTTCTTTCACCAGGTGCTGGCCAGTGACGGGCGATCCAATCTGACCGGCGAGTCGAAATTGAAGGTGCTGATCGAGGCCTGCGTCGGCGGCTTCGACTATGCTGGCAACGCCACCGCCGACCTGCCGGTCTGCCGGCGCGCCCGCCAGGTCATCCTGGTCAATGCCGGGCGCCGACTGATCTGGAGTATGCGGGCGTCAACCAACCTGCATCGGGTTTTTGATGACCGCCGACCCGGGACTCTCCCCTGGCTACGGGCCATGCGTCCTCATCAGTGGCTGAAAAACCTGCTGCTGTTCGTCCCCCTCCTGACGGCCCATCTGTGGCATCAGCCACCGAAGCTGCTGGCGGCCGGCATCGCATTTCTGGCCTTCAGTCTGGCCGCCTCCGCCATCTATCTAGTCAACGACCTGCTCGACCTGGGCAGCGATCGGCTGCACCCGCAGAAACGGCACCGCCCCTTTGCCGCCGGCGAGGTGCCGATCGCCCCTGGAGTCTTGTTCAGCACCCTGCTGCTCGGCACCGCCATCGCTCTTTCGACCAGATTGCCCCCTCTTTATTCAGCTGTCCTGCTGGTCTATGTCGCGGTGGCTTTCGCCTACTCGCTTTATCTGAAACGGGTCGTGATCATCGATGTGATCACCCTCGCCGGTCTCTACAGTATCCGGGTGGTTGCCGGCGCCGTAGCTATCGACGTCTCCCCCTCCTTCTGGTTGCTCTCCTTTTCCATGTTCATCTTCTTCAGTCTGGCTCTGGTCAAGCGCTATGCCGAACTGCGCGGTCTTCGCCAGGGGCGTGCCTCGGCTCGTGGCCGTGATTATCGTCGCGCCGATCAGGGGATCATTTACAGCATGGGGACGGCGAGCGGGTTTTTGTCGATCCTGGTCCTGGCCCTGTTCATCCGTAGTCCGGAACTGGCGAGTGATTACAGGCGCCCGGAAATCTTGTGGCTGCTTTGTCCGGTGCTGCTCTACTGGGTCGGCCGCATCTGGGTTAAGGCGGGGCGGGGTGAGGTGCACGAAGACCCTCTGCTATTTGCTGCCCGGGACCGGGGGAGCCGCCTGGTTTTTCTGCTGTGCCTCGTCATCATCATGTCCGCCCAATAGTCCGGGCCGGAGAAAGGTCGCATGAACGCAAAGGTTCTCGCTCTCATTCTGGTTAGTGTCAGCTTGTCGGCCCTGGCCCAGATCGCTCTGAAGAGCGGCATGGCCAGCGGCCGGGTTCAAGAGGCCCTGTCCGCCCATCCGGTGCGGGCGGCCCTGGCGGTCGCCGGCACCCCCCAGGTCGTGTTCGGGTTGCTGCTGTACGCCTTGGGCGCGGTGTTGTGGTTGCTGGTGCTGGCCCGGATCGATGTCAGCCTGGCCTACCCCTTTGTCGGTCTCGGCTTTGTCCTGACCATGGTGCTGGGGTTTACTCTGCTGGGGGAACCGGTGGGTAGTGCGCGCCTGACCGGAACTTTGCTGGTCACCGCCGGCGTTTTTCTGGTGGCCCGGACATGAAAAGTCCGGAAAGTCCCTCCCCCATGCCGCCCCTGGTCGAATTGCCTTCGGGGCCCCACCTTCGGGCATCGAGGGAGATACAGGGACGGCTGTGTGCCGCCATCTTGCCCGGATTTTTTGCCTTGGTGGTTTTCCTCGGTCACTGGCACCTGGAGCAGAAATTTGATGCGCTGCAGGCTTTTGCCCAATACGATGTCCTGTTCGACGCCGACCCCAATGTCCGTCTGGTCGGTTTTGCCCATGGCTGGGGTGCCTTCAATCGCAATCTCCTTCACCCCAACCTGGCGAATCTGGTGAATCCGCCCATTCGCCTGGTGGCGATCATTCTGCATGCCGGTGGCCTGGGCGACAGCGATCTGTTACTGCTGCGCCGCTCCCTGGCGCTGCTGGTCAGCCCTCTGGTGGCCGCCCTGCAGGCCCTGGCGCTGATCGCCCTGTTCCGGCAGCTCGGCTATGCCCGCCACAACGCTCTTTTATTGGCTCTTCTCGGCTCCCTCAGTTTCAGCCAGCTGATCTTTGCCAGCGTTCCTGATCACTTCTCCTTGAGTAACCTGATCCTGACCGGCAGTTTTATCCTGGCCGTACAACTGGCGCAGCAGGGGAAAGTTCATTGGCCGGCCTGGCTGCTGGCAGCCTGGCTGGCCGCCAGCGTCACTTTGACCAATGTGCTGATCGTCGGTCTGCTTTTCTGGGTGCCGCTGCTGTATCGACATCAGCATTGGCGGACGCCGACCCGGCAGGCCGCACTCCTGGTCGGGGTCGCCTCCCTTTGTACCTTTGCCAGCTATCACCTGCTTAACCTGGGCTACGACTCCGACCCCCAGCCGGCCACCGCGGCGGTGACCTGGACCGGTCACTTCTGGCGAGACGACTTGGCGGCCAACCTCGGCCGATTTCCGACCTCCCTGGCCGATTCCCTGGCCCCACCCGCACCTCAGGCGGTTCCGATCCGCTATCACTGGCCGCGCCAAGGGCGCTACGATTTCCAGTTTACCCTGGAGCAAGGGGAGGGGATATTCTCTCTCCGCAACCCCCTCGGCAGCGTAATCTTCGTGCTGCTGGCTGCCGGCACTCTGGTCCACCTGCGAGCCGGAGGGAGTCGGGCCAGCCTCGCCATGGCGGCGTTGGCCGTGCTCCTCTACAACGGTCTTTTCCATGGCATCTGGGGGCATGAATA
The DNA here is from genome assembly GCA_014860175.1 of Desulfuromonadales bacterium. Classification (GTDB taxonomy): domain Bacteria; phylum Desulfobacterota; class Desulfuromonadia; order Desulfuromonadales; family JACZKF01; genus JACZKF01. Next base: position 11,653 of record JACZKF010000173.1, read on the forward strand.
TTTCCTTTACTCCCAGCACTGGCTGACGGCCACCCTCTTTCTGCTCGGGGGGGTGCTGAACTGCCGCCTCCCGTTTCGCACCTGGGGGGTGGCCATACTGGTGGCCCTGACCGGAACCATCGGGTTGAACAATTTGCTCCACCTGCGGCTGGTCCTGACCGTTCTCGAAAGGGGGTGAACCGTTTGGGCTTTCGGAGGCCGGCATCTTGCATTGACTGCCCGGCAGGGGTAAAATTCTTTTGTAACTAGCCTGCCATTCAGAGGTTTCCGAATCCTCATAGGTTCTTCTGCGCTGAGGCGAAGACGACAATGAAGAAAAAGAACGTCAAACGCATCACCTGCATCGACTCTCGCTGCTTCGCCAGTGAATACGATGCCGGCAAATATCTGCTGGAGCTCGCAAGTCAGCACCGGCGGATAAAAATCGATCACATCGAGATCTGATTCCCAAGGACCTCGAGCCGAAAGGGTCTGCGCCAGGAGTGCAGGCCCTTTCGTCGTTCTCCCCTGGCACCCGTCGGTGGCGGGGCGGGTAAAAACAAAGAAGATGCCAGCGAGGTCGCCAAACAGGGTGCAGAGCGGGGCCCTTTTCTGCTATAGTATGCTCTTGACCTGGCGGCGGAGCCGCCGGGGAACTGCCCTCCGGAGCTTTTGATGGACGAAGAATTCGAAGATTACCTGGAAGAGGAAGACGAAGATACCCTCGAGCTGGCGCAGATGGCCCTCGACCGGGGAGAGCACGAGCAGGCTCTGGAACTGATCGAGGAATACCTGGAGACCAATCCCCTCGATGTCGAGGCACTGAACATCTGTGCCGTGGCGGCCACCAGCATGGGGGATGAGCAAAAGGCCCTCGCTCTCTATCAGAAAGCGCTGCGACTCGACCCGCGCAACGGCGCCTTGCATCACAACTATGGGGTGTTGCTGGAGCGGCTCGGTGATTTCCATGAAGCGATGGCGCACTTTCGCCGCTCTCTCGAACTACAGCCCGATTTTCCCGAGGCCTACATCAACCTCGGGAACACTCTGGATGAGCTCGGCCAGCCGGAAGAGGCGCTGCAGATGTATGACGAGGCGCTGCGGCGCATGCCCGACTCCCCGGATGCCTACTACAACAAGGGGTATGCCCTGAACCGCCTGGGTCGACCGGCCGAGGCTCTCGAGAGCTTCGAGCACGCCTTGGCCATGGATCCGGGGGACGCCGCCAGCCTCAACGGCCGAGGCTTTGCCCTCTCCGGTCTGGGGCGGGAGGAAGAGGCGGTGGAGAGCTATGGGCGGGCCATCGCCCGCAACCCGGAGTTCCCCTCCTACCATTACAACCGGGGGTTGTCTCTGCTGCGCCTGGGGCGTCTGGAGCAAGCGCTGGAGAGCCTGAATGCGGCTATCGAGCGTGACCCGCAGTTCTTCGAGGCCGGTATCGAGAAGCTCAACCTGCTCATCGATCTCGGTCGTTTCTCCGAGGCGCATCAGCTGGTCGAAGAGCTGGCTCTCGCCCACCCCGAGCATCCGGAACCCCCTTTTTACCGGGGGTTGCTGATGGAGAAGGAAGGCGACCTCGAGGGGGCCCTGGCCGCCCTGGAAGAGAGCCTGCGGCGGGATCCGGAATCGATCTATACCCTGAACAACAAGGGGAACGTGCTGATCGACCTGGGGCGGCTCGACGAGGCGCTGGCCTGTTTCGATGCCATTTTGGCGCGCACCAGCCGCTATCCGCTGGCCCACTACAATCGCGCTTGTGCTTTTGCCCGCAAAGGCAAGGTGCAGGAGGCGGTACGGGCTCTGACCAAGGCTTCGGCGCAGGAGCCGCATTTTCTCGAGGACGCCAGGACCGACACCGACTTTGACCGTATCCGGCAGAGCCCCTCCTTTTTGCGTCTGATCGGGGTAAAAAAAGCCGGATGAGGAGCGCCGAGACCGCATGGATGGAGACGGCCTTCCCCGTTGCCGGGATGAGCTGCCAGAAGTGCGTCGGCAAAGTTACTGCCCTGATCTCCGGGTTCGACGGAGTGGTCGAAGTCGAAGTCACCCTCCAGCCGGGGGCGGCCCGGGTGGTCTACGACCCGCGACGGCTGGAGTTGGCCCAGATCACGGCCCTGTTGCGCCAGGAGGGATACCCCACGGAGGCGGGGGGTGAAAGGGAAGTCCTCCTGCCGAGAGCTGACTCCCCGCCCGCTCGGCAACGGCAGACCTTCTCCCTGGGGGGGATGAGCTGCGCCAATTGCGCCAGGACGATCGAGAAGGGGATCGGCGCCCTGCCGGGGGTGACCGAGGCGACGGTAAATTT
>JACZKF010000017.1 GCA_014860175.1 Desulfuromonadales bacterium
GGTTGGATCATTCAACCAGGGTTGCTCCCTCCTCACCTCCCCATGGCAGCGGCCCGACCCCTGCAACTTCCGTCGCTGCCGCAACCGCCGCATTTATTCCAGATGTGGTTGAAACTTAATAGCTTACAGATCTATGCCAGGCGCCGATGCAACTAGGGTTGCAACCGTTGGCAATCCTTTCAATCGTTTAATATTCATAAATACAGATAGTTAGCTTTGTATTTAAGCTTGGCACCCTTGATGCTTTTATTGTCTCTGCCGGGTACCTGACAAGAAGGGAGAGGGAACCACTGCAGTCAACTGACCAAGAGGAGAATGCAATGAGACGACGCAACGGACTGTGGAAGAAAATGGGAATGCTGTTGGGTGTTATGGCTTCGGCCGGACTCGCCCAGGGAGCTACGGTCACTGAATGGGACACGACCAATGTCCAGATGTACAATGGGCCCGTCCAGACCTATTCATCCTACATCAACACCATCCACAAAGACGCCACCTTCACCTATCCCACTGGCGGCCTCACCTGGAAGGAGCGCGACACCCAGGCCCCGGGGCTAAGCATCGTCAACAATGATGACAAGGACGGCACCAACTGCATCATGTCGTCCGGCGTCAACCCCTACGACGGCACCATCAAGCAGTGCTCCGACCCGTTCCAGTCTTCCAAGCGCTTCAAGTCGCTGATGTACAGAAGCGGCGAAGGGACGGTCCTTCAGTTCAAGACGACCGATGACGGGACGGTGAAGACCTACCGCATCCTGCAGAAGGTCGCCAACTGGACCGGCACTCCGGTCAAGGACTTCACCCTCGAGCTCGGCTTCGTCGACGCCAACGGCAACTTCATCCGATCGACGGCCGGCGACGGTCTCGGCCTCTCCAGCGGCGGCGGCCTACTCTGGTCCCAGCCGACCGCCCGCGACCAGGTCTCCCAAAAAGATCTGGGTGCTCTCTTTGCCCACGGCCTGTTCGGCGAGCCGGACAAGCATCACCCGGAGCCGGGCTATTTCAATCCGAACGTGCGCGCCGAGTTCGATCTGGTGGTGGAGGAGGACCGGATAGTCTCCAACGGCATCTCCCCCGTTCACTCGGAGCTGTTCGGCCAGTGGCAAACCACTCCGATCCAGATCTATGGCATGTACTGGGATCACGACCAGCTCTGGTACACCGACAACATCCTGCTGGCCAACTGCAACGGCAGCTTCGACGAGACGAAAGGCACTTGCCTCGGGATCTGGGAAACCTACCGTACCCAGGAAGGGCTTTACACCGATCCGGAGACCGGCGAACTGGCCCCCTACCCTCCCGCCGGAGTGCCGACGCCGATCTCCAAGACGCTGCTGGCCAAGTGGGCGGCCGACCCATGGGTGGCACCCGCCCCCATCGACGACTTCGCCAATATCAACCTGAACTATTTCATCACCGTCGGCAGCACCGCCAAATGGCCGACCCCCGGCGCCTTCGCCGTCCGCATCACTCCCAATGCCGGCACCGTGCCGCCGACAGTGAGCTACATCAGCCTATCTGTCACCTCGATCAAGGCACCGACGGCCGTCAAATAGAACTGGCCCAGAAATGATTCATCTGCAACGGAGGAGTTTCCGATGAAAAGACAAATGCTGACCCTGTTCCTCGTCATTACCGCTGTGCTGGTCGCTGTCACCGTCTCCCTGGCGGCGCCCAAAGTAAAAAACCCGCCGGCGACACCACCCGAGCCGGTCGACGTCAACGTGGTCACCAAGGGGTCGATCGTCACCATTACTGCCGAGGTAAAGAATCCCGAGCGGGCCGTCCAGAAAGCGGGGATCGTCAACGTCACCGCCACCGATTCGGCCGGCCGGCTGGTCGCCAATCTTGGAATGCCGGTCGTCGTCCTGCCGAAGAGCTCCCTGACCGTCTCCCGCGAGTGGAAGGCCCCGTCTTACGCCACCCCCCTGACCTGGAAGGCGAAAGTGGTCGCCTATCGCGAACCGGCGATGGATCATGTCTTCGGCTGGAAGTTTCCCGGCCTGCAGCACCGGATGACCGCAGACGCCAAAAATCCGATGTCGTGCACCACTTGTCACGACGTCACCCTGGCCAATCGCGATGCCGGGATGAGCTGCTACAACTGCCACGGTAAAAAGTGGAACTGAACAGACGATAACCTTGTGACGCCCGGCCCAGGCCCCGGTAGCAGTCAGACCGGGGCCTTGGTATTAACAGAAGGGGGTCCGGGGCGTTAACCCTTTTCCACCTCCTGCAATAACAGCTCGTCCCGTCGGCGAAACAGCTGATCAACTTCCGCCAGCGCCTGCTGCAATCGCTCAAGTTCCCCCGCCCGGGCCGAGGGGGAGGCCACCGCCAGCTGTTCCACCAGGGGGTCGAGAGCGGCGACCCGCTCCAGCAGGGCCAGGTCGAGGTCGAACAGCTGTTCCTCGCGCGCCGGCGGCAATTCGCGCAGCAGCCGCATCTCCCGCGGTTGCAGCAGGAAACTCTCCCTGAGGGTGGCCAGCGTCTTCAGAGCCTGATCCACCCCTCCTCTGGGGTCCCGATCGGCGCCCAGAAGATCGGCCAACCGGTCCCGCACCCGCTCCACCCGCTCGGCCAATACCCGCCGCAGTTGCAGATCCGTTTCGCCGAGATGGAGTGCCGTGTAGCCAGGGAAGGTCGGCAGATGCCCCCCCAGCA
>JACZKF010000174.1 GCA_014860175.1 Desulfuromonadales bacterium
GGCGATGACCTTGTTGGTGTGAAGGCACACCCATTCCTGCAGGGGTCTGCCGTTTTCATGGAGTTTCTGCACCAGCTCCGCTTCATAGGCACTGCCGGGAAAGGCGCGGCGCAACAGGGCGTAGACCTTGGCCTGGGTTTCTTTAGTCACCTTCTGTATTTTCATCGTGCGAGTTCCTGTCCTCTTTCGTTCACTGATCGCCGCAAGTATTCAGCTCCACGCAGTGTACCTCTGCGGCGCGATTATACGCATTCAGGCTCCGCCTCGCCAGGAAGAACCGGTTTCCTTCCTCCCGACTCTCCCCCTGGTCGGGACTGAACTTGTGATGCCGGGGGGTGGTAGAATAGGCCAAGCGGAAAAGGCATGGACGGACAATTCTACTATTTCCTGATCATCGGCTTTCTGGCCCAGGTGGTCGACGGCGCCCTTGGCATGGCCTACGGCATTACCGCGACCACTTTTCTTTTTACCGTCGGCATCCCCCCGGCCACCGCCAGCGCCAGCGTACATGCTGCCGAGATCGTCACCACCGGTGTTTCCGGCCTCTCGCACCTGGCGTTCCGCAATATCGACGGCCCGCTGATCCGCCGTCTCATCCTCCCCGGCGTCCTTGGCGCCGTGACCGGTGCTTATCTGCTGACCACCTTGCCGGTGGCGCCGATCAAGATGGCGGTGGCAATCTACCTGGCGTGCATGGGGGGGCTGGTGCTGCGCCGCGCCTGGAGCCGACACCATGGCGCCCTGTCCAGACCCCGGCACCGCCGGACCGTCGGCATCGCTCTCATCGGCGGTTTTTTCGACGCCATGGGGGGCGGCGGCTGGGGACCGATCGTCACCTCCAGCCTCCTGGCCCGCGGAGGTGAGCCGCGCTTCACCGTCGGCTCGGTCAATCTGGCGGAATTCTTCGTCGCCACCGCCGCCTCGGCGACCTTCTTCCTGACCATCGGCCTGCAGCATGGACAAATTATTCTGGCGCTGATCGCCGGCGGCGTCGTTGGCGCCCCCTTCGGCGCCTGGCTTTGCAAGCGCCTGCCGCCACGCATCCTGCTCATCATCGTCGGCCTGCTGATCCTCGTCCTCAGCCTGCGCACCGTCTTCCATCTGCTGGCCGGCATCCCCTGACCTGCTAAAGCCCCTTCGCCGATCTCTTACTGCCCCCACCTACCCCCAATCTACCAACATCAGTAAGCGATTGAATCCGCTGATTCCCTCCGCCTTGACATCCCGTCGCTAAAAGGCTTCAATGAGTTTCCCTTGGGGGGGGATGATGATGTCCAGTAAAAATCGCCCCGCGGCAAACGCCGAAGGGCTTTTTCTTTTTTGGGGGCCGTCAGGGACTTTGAGGCAACTGCCGTATGCGGCTAATCAGGTGCCTGACGACATGAAAAAAGAAATTGACACCACATACCAATTGGTATATCAATTTAGGCACCAATTGGTGCGCAGTGAAGGGAACCACGCAAATGCCACCAATCGGGACTGAATTAGACGCCCTCGTTCTTCGGACGATTCAGGAAGCTTATCTGGCAGGCAACGTACGCAAGACGAAGGATTGCGTGGAAGACATGGCGCGGGACGGGCTTTTCGAGGCAGATGTGGAGAAGGTAATCACCGAGGCCACCACCATCGAGAAGGCCATGCCGGCCACCAGCCAGAAGGCGAGCAGCCCCCAAAATACCCACTACGTGATAAACGGGACCAGCACCAGAGATATTGAGGTCTATTGCAAGGTCTGCAGCAATTACCACCCGAGCACAAATGAATTCCTCGGCTGGAAACTGACCTCTTTTGAGAACAAGTGAGACCGACCATGATCTGTACAAACTGCTTCGAAGCAGAATATATATCCGGCAAGACGGAGCTGACGGTCAACATTAACGGCGAGAAGCACGTCTTGCGCGATCTCGATTGCGAGACCTGCCCGGTATGCGGTGAGATCACATTCACTCACGGCCAAAGCCTTGAGATCGACAAGAAGCGAATCGCCCTCGAATTCGGTCTGAAGCCACTGCTGACGCCTGTTCAGTTAAAGACCTTACGCCGCTTTCTGGGGATGAAGCTGGATGAGCTTTGCGACCTGCTGCATATCGGCAGGAACACCTACGGGCGGTGGGAACGCGGCGAGGTGGAGATCACACCTTCTATGAACCTGCTGGTCCATAATCTTATTGAAAAGGTCCCCCATGCCAGAGTGAACATTCTGGAGAGCGACCGGATTGCCGCCATCGAGAGGGCGAACGCCATACTGCTCGCGCGATACATCTCCTTCGGCGAGTACATCAGAGAAGCGATTACCTCCACTAAGTTAATGCCGGAGGTCGTGTGCGCCGCGGTCGGCATGGAGCCCGCCGAGCTTGTCAGGATTCAGAACAACGATGTGGCCCCGGAAAGTATTCCTCCAGAGAAAACGGCAAGGCTGGCCTATTTCTTCCGCATCAATTTCGATCCTCTCAAGAAGCTGCTGAATGAAGCGGCCAACGTTTTCGCCATGAAGAGTTCGGTCACGGCGGTGCATGCCCGGTCTACCTGTTACGACGCCAAAGGGGCGGCTGTGCAGGCGAGCAGCGTCAACAAGATCATGGAAAAACTGGCCGAGAAAAAGAGCGCTGAGCCGGGCCGGAAGCAGGTGAGTGAGGAGTATCTGGCGAAGGTCCAAAATATTCTGGAGAGGCTGCGCGAAGGGGGGGAGTAGTGCCATTAGCCCTTTGCCTGAAAGGACCACCCATAC
>JACZKF010000175.1 GCA_014860175.1 Desulfuromonadales bacterium
AAAGCGTCCTTTTTGAGCTGGAGACAAAATTCGTCCATGGCCGGGAGACCAAGATCGATCAGCACCAGCCCCGGATCATGCTCTTCCACCATGGCCAGGGCGCCCCCCCCCTCGCCGGCGCGCAGCAGGGTGAATCCCGCCCGACCAAAAAAAGAATGGGCGAAAAGACCCCACAGATTGCTGTTTCCGGCGACCAGAATCGTCTTCCTGTACACTGCGCCTCCTTTTCGGCTTCCCCATCCCGGCAGTACGCCGCCTAGGATTGCAAGATCAGGACCAAAAAAAACCGCCGCCCCGGAGAGGGCGGCGGCAGGGCGGTCGAGAAAGATCCCGGGGGATCGTCCGTTTTACTTGGGAGCCGGCTTGGCCGCGCCACCGTTTTGCGCCTGGATCTCAAGCAGTTCGACGTTGAAGATGAGGGTGGCATTGGGGCCGATCACCGGACCGGCGCCGCGCTCGCCGTACGCCAGCTTGGCTGGAATGTACAGCTCGTATTTGGCCCCCTGATTCATCTGCTGGAGCGCTTCGGTCCAGCCGGGGATCACCCCGGAAACCGGGAAAGTGGCCGGCTCGCCGCGCTGAAGGGAGCTGTCGAACACGGTTCCGTCGACCAGGCGCCCTTCGTAATGGACGGTGACGGTATCGCCGGCCGACGGTTTCGGGCCAGTCCCTTCTTCAATCACTTTGTACATCAGGCCGCTGGGCAACGTGACCACCCCTTCCTGCTTGGCGGTCTCGGCCAGGAAGGCTTCGCCCTCCTTCAGGTTCTTCTCAGCCATCTCCGTCGCCTTCTTCTCCTGGGTGGCGATCATCTCCTTCTGGAAGGCGGTGATCGTCTCCTGTACCTGCTCGTCGGTGAGTTGGGGCGGAACGCCGGCGACGGCATCCCGGATCCCCTGAGCCAGCAGATCAGGATCGATATCGATCTCCTGCTGCTTGAAATCCCGACCGATGTTCAGGCCGATGGCATAGCTCACTTTGTCTTTCAGATCCTTGAGCTCCACCTTCTGTCCAGCCTTCTTTTCCTCTGCGGTACATCCGCTGGCAAGTACCAGAATGCTCCAGGTGACCACCACGGCCACTACATGCTTCGTCATCTCGCGTCCTCCGTTGGAAAATCAGATAAAAAACCTCTGAAATTTATACCTATGAGTCATGTCTGTCAATAGGGTCAATGCATGCAGGCACTGGCGGCTACTCTTGGGCCGCCTGCGCAAAGCGGCGGCAGCCAAAGACCAGGAGCCAGGCCGCCACCGTCACTACCCCCAGGACGGTCAGGAAAGCACCCCAGCCATACCCTCGGTAAACAAAGCCAGGGAGCCAGGAACCGACGGTGCCGCCGCCATAGTAGAAGGCGATGTAGAGGCCGTTGACGATCCCCTTGCGCTGGCCGGCATGACGGTTAAGCACCCCGGAGGCTGTGGCATGCACCAGAAACATGGCGGCGCAAAAGAGGAACATCACCGCAAACAGACCTTCCGGGTGGTGGACGGCAAAGCCGGCCAGGGCCGCCGCCAGGGCGCTCAGCCCCAGGA
>JACZKF010000176.1 GCA_014860175.1 Desulfuromonadales bacterium
GGCGATGACCTTGTTGGTGTGAAGGCACACCCATTCCTGCAGGGGTCTGCCGTTTTCATGGAGTTTCTGCACCAGCTCCGCTTCATAGGCACTGCCGGGAAAGGCGCGGCGCAACAGGGCGTAGACCTTGGCCTGGGTTTCCTGGGTCACTTTCTGTATTTTCATCTTGCCCGTCCCTGTCCTTTAGTCTCCATGGTCACCCACGATTATACGCCCCCCTTGCCAACGTGATCCTCCGTGCGGCGGGGCTCTCTGCCTATCCAGTCCCCCCGTCTATTGCGATAGCGGTACCGGCTCGGGAGCGCTTTCTGCCCCTTGACTGACGGTAAAACGGGTCAGGCCGATGAGCTGCCCGGAATCGGTGACCACGCGCACCTGCCAGCGACCGAGCGAGTCGGCCGGGAAGTTGAGTTTGTGGGTCCAGGCGCGATACCCCTCGTCGCGCCCGCCGCGAATATCGAGGGTGATGCGATCCACCTCGACCCCATTGTGCAGCCAGACATGATGGATCTGTTCGCGCAGCCCGCGGGGGGCGCGAACGGCGGTCCAGGCGTACAGCCCATCGCGCTTCAGGGTCGCGGCATCGAGCTGGTCGAGGCTGGCCCCCGCTGTGCGCTGCTGGTGATCGATCTGTTGCGACAGAGTGATCCCGATAAGCCGCAAGGTGGCCGGAGGGACCCAGCTGCGGGCCTGCCAGAGGCCGGCGGCCAGCGCCGTCAGCATCAGGGCTAACAAGGGGAGTCGCCACCAGCGATCATGGGGCAACAACTGCCCCAGGCTGGGCAGACTGAACAGCAGCGCCATCAGCAGGGCGAGGGCCAGACTTTGTCCGGTGGTGAGATGCAGGATCAGTGGCAAAACCACCAGCAAGACGGCAAACAGGGAGAGCGCATGGAAGACGATAAAGAGAGAGCGGCGCGGCGCGAGTTGCCCGTAGTAGATCGGATCGATCACCGATATCAGGGCGCATAGCAGCAACAGGCCGGTGAAAATCGCCTGACCGTGGTCCCAGTTGGTGGTGACCAGAAAAAACGGCAGGGCAAAAAACAGGCTTTCCTGCTGCACCATCTGGGTGCCGAAACGCATCAACACCGGAGGCATGTCAAAGCCGAAGCGCCGCAGGAGTCCGGCCCGCAACCAGTTCTCCAACACCAGCCAGACCCAGCTCGCCAGCATCAGCATCGCGAACAGCTGAGCGTAGGCTTCACGCCCCTCGACCAGCAGAAAGCTCGCCACCCCGGAAGCAAACCCGAGCACCGCCATCAGACCGGAATAGCGCTTGAAGATCTCGACCAAACGCAGGAACAGGGACTTAAGCCATCCCATAAAGAGAAGCACTCCAGTGTTCAATCGCAGAAAATCTTGAACGGAAAACAGGTGCCGTCAATATATTCCGAAATTGAATTTCAGGATAGTGCGGAATGGCAAGCCGTACCCCCCCCTTTTCTACGACAGGCATTGAAACAGTCCGGCGCTCCACAGGCAGCTGCCGCACGGCTCGCCGTTGACATAGCAGTCGTGCTCGAAGTTCTCCGCCTGCACATAGTCACAGGGGGCGAAGTTGCAGCCGGGGCAGAACGGGTAGTCGTGGCGCAGAACGTTTTCCCGATAGGTGCGAAATGCGGGGCTGCGCCAGATCTCCAGCAGCCCCCGGTCGCCCAGGTGGCCGAAGGTTCTCGGCTGGACCGGGTGCAGCCAGCCGCTGGCGAAGGAGCGGCAGGCGTGCCAGAGGTAATAGCAGGGGTGCACCTTGCCGTCCCAGGAGACGAAGGCGCCCCCCTCCTCGACGAAGTCGCAGCGCCGCCGCTCCTGCGGCGCGATGGCGGGGAGGCGCAGAGCCAGGCCGGTTTCCCTGGCCACCGCCTGCGCCTCGGCAAAGACCTCGGCCACCTCGTCGAGGCGGGAACGGTCGGTGACGAGCAGCCGTTTCAGGTCGAGGGTGATGCCACGTCGCTGCGCCTCGATTTTCATCGAGCCGACCAGATTAATAAGGCGTTGCTCCTCCGGGCTTTTGTCGTATTTCCAGAGCACCTGGAAGAACTGGTGCAGGTCGACCCCGACCCGTTTCGCTTTCCTTTGCCAGCGCTGAAAGAGGGCGAGGGCCTCGTCGCTGCAGAGGTCGTAGGCGCACTGGCCAACATGTGCCTCGTCGTAGGGGAGGACATGGGAAGCCAGGGCAAAGGTGGCGCCTCGGGCCGCCGCCCAGCGCAGCGCCGACGGCAGTTCCCGCAGGTTCTCGCGGACAATGACGAATTCCACCCCGACCTGCAGCTCCGGTCGGCGGCAGGCGGTCCGGGCATGGCGGAGAGCCGAGAGCGCCCCTTCGAGATCGCGCAATTGCCCCCCCTCGCGCAGGGCGCTGAAGGTCTCGGCGGCGACGCCGTCCATCGACAGGCAGATCCGATCCACCCCCGCCTCGGCGAGGGAGATGGCACGCAGGTTGGTCAGCAGCAGGCCGTTGCTCTGGAACCCCACCCAGCTCTGTGCCGGCATCAACTCCTTGGCCCTGCCGATGAACCGCTCCAGGCGGCGGCTGAGCAGCGGCTCGCCGATGCCGTTGAGGATCAGCGCCTCCAAATGGGGGAAGGCCGACTCCAAGGCGGCGAAGGTCGCCGGCTGCAGGTCGCCGTCGGCAAAGCTCTGCGCACTTTGCTTCATGCACATGACGCAGTTCAGGTTGCAGCGGGTGGTGGTTTCCACAAACAGCTTCGACGGCTGCCCCTTCAGCCCCGGACGACCCTCTCCCGCAGCGGCGGGGGGCGCTGGGCAGCTCATGCGGCTCTCGCCTGCCTGAGCGCTGGCGGCCGACCCATCCTCTCCAGCTTGGCCCCGTAGGCCAACAGCGCCTCACGCATCAGTTCCGAGGCGCTCATCCGGGCCAGTTCCATCAACTCCTGAAGCTGTTCCATCTCCCCATCGGTGACCCGCACCGAGAGGATGTGGGCTTTTCGTGGTGCTCCTTTGCTGGGCATCGCTCTTCTCCTTTCCCCTTCGATCGCGCGGCCTGAACCCGTGCCGCACCGATCCTGTCTACAAAATGGATACCAAGACGGCGTCTGGCTGAGGCTCTGGTGCGCCAAAAGAGGCGCAACCCCCCGTACAGCGCGCCGCCACTGGCACAGATGGCCGGCGGAGCGGCGCACTATCCCTTTCTCCACTGTTCTTCTTTGGCACAGTCGCGCCGTTCCGAAATGGAACAGGACGCCAGAATGGAACACTCTCAGCGATTCCGCAAAAGAGCCCTGATCCCGCGACCGGAAAAAAGCAGGTTGTCACTCATATCCAAATAAATTCGCGAGGTTTACCGCAGGCCAGAAACGCGTGCGGAGGGATCGGCGGACAGGGGAAAAATGCTTGGTATGCTAATTGCCAAACTCTGTTTTGAATCTGCCACCCTGGGCCCCACCAGCTGGCGTTGGCCGAATGGCGCAAACCAATCACAGACGAAGGAGAGAGAACATGGCAATCGGAGAACAGACCTACGGCTTTTTCATCCCGACCGTTTCCCTGATGGGAGTTGGCTCTGCCAAAGAGACCGGCCCGCAGGTAAAGGCCCTCGGCGCCAAAAAGGCGCTGCTGGTCACCGACAAGGGGATTTCGGCGATCGGCATGGCCGATCAGATCAAGAAGCTGGTGGAGGAGTCGGGGGTGCAGGTGGTCATCTTCGACGGGGCCGAGCCGAATCCGACCGACAAGAATGTGTACGACGGCGTGCAGGCCTACCGGGACAACACGTGCGACGCCATTATCTCTCTCGGGGGCGGCAGCTCCCACGACTGCGCCAAAGGGGTCGGGCTGGTGATCGGCAACGGCGGCAACATCCGCGACTTCGAAGGGGTCAACAAGTCGACCAAGCCGATGCCTGCCTTCGTCGCCATCAACACCACCGCCGGCACCGCCAGCGAGATGACCCGCTTCTGCATCATCACCAACACCGACACCAAGGTGAAGATGGCCATCGTCGACTGGCGCTGCACCCCGAACGTCGCCATCAACGACCCGGTGCTGATGGTCGGCAAGCCGGCCGCCCTCACCGCCGCCACCGGCATGGACGCCCTGACCCACGCCGTCGAGGCTTACGTCTCCACCATCGCCACCCCGATCACCGACGCCTGCGCCCTGCAGGCGATCCGCCTGATCGCCGACTGGCTGCGCCCGGTCGTCGCCAACGGCAAGAACCTGGAAGCGCGCGACAAGATGGCCTATGCCGAGTACCTGGCTGGCATGGCCTTCAATAACGCCAGCCTCGGCTACGTGCACGCCATGGCCCACCAGCTCGGCGGCTTCTACAACCTGCCGCACGGCGTCTGTAACGCCATCCTGCTCCCCTCGGTCTGCGAGTTCAACATGATCTCCAACCCCAAGCGCTTCGCCGACATCGCCGTCGCCATGGGGGAGAACATCGCCGGGCTGGCCGATGTCGACGCCGCCGCCAAGGGGATCGCCGCCATCCGCAAGCTCTCCCGGGACATCGGCATCCCGGCCGGGCTCAAGGCGCTCAACGTGCAGGAGACCGACCTGCGCATCATGGCCGAAAACGCCATGAAGGACGCCTGCATGCTGACCAATCCCCGCACCGCCACCCTCGACTGCGTCATCGGCATCTACAAGGCGGCGATGTAACCCAAGGCCCGTTGGTTGTAGGGGCAATGGAATTGCCCCTACACGCTTATAGAAAGAGAAAGGGAAACGAACCATGGCAGAAAGAATTCTGCGCGTCAACATGACCACCCTCAGCGGCGCCTTCGAGGAGGTGCCGGCCCCCTGGGTGGGGCTCGGCGGCCGGGCTCTCACCTCGGCCATCGTCGCCAAGGAAGTTCCCCCCACCTGCGACCCGCTCGGCAAGCACAACAAGCTGATCTTCGCCCCCGGCCTGCTGGCCGGCACCCCTTGCGCCCAGTCGGGGCGCCTCTCGGCTGGGGCCAAAAGCCCATTGACCGGCACCATCAAGGAGTCGAACGCCGGCGGCACCGCCGCCCAGAACCTGGCCCGCCTGCAGATCAAAGCGCTGATCATTGAGGGAATGCCGACCGACGACAGCCAGTTCTATGGGCTTCGGATCAACAAGGACGGCGTCGAAATCGCCGAGGAGCAGGCGCTGGTCGGCAAGGGGAACTACGAGGTCATCTCCACCTTGATGCAGCGCCTGGGGCAGAAGATCGGCGTCCTCACCATCGGTCCGGTGGGGGAGATGCGCATGTCGGCTGCCAACATCTCGGTGCGCGACCCCGACGGCAACATCCGCAGCCACGGCCGCGGTGGCCTCGGGGCGGTGATGGGGTCGAAGAAGGTGAAGTTCATTGCCATCGACGACGCCAATGGCCCCGGCGTGGCCATTGCCGACCCGGAGAAATTCCGCAGCGCCGCCAAAACCTTCGCCAAGGCGATCCTCGAGCATCCGGTAAGCGGCGAGGGGTTGCCGACCTACGGGACCAACGTGCTGGTCAACGTTCTTAACGAGGCCGGCGGCCTGCCGACCAGGAACTTCCGCACCGGCCAGTTCGAGGGGCACGACAAAATCAGCGGCGAGACGATGCGCGAGACCATCGTCAAGCGCGGGGGGAAACCGAAGCACGGCTGTCACGCCGGCTGCATCATCCAGTGTTCCCAGCAGTACGTCGACGAAAAGGGGGAGTACATCACCTCCGGCTTCGAGTACGAGACCATCTGGGGCTTCGGTGCCAACTGCTGCATCGATGAGTTGGATACCATTGCCTATGCCGACCGGATGATGGACGACATCGGCATCGACTCCATTGAGGCGGCGGTCATCATCGGGGTGGCCATGGAGGCCGGCATCATCCAGTTCGGCGACGGCCCCGGCACCCTCGGGCTGCTGAAGGAAATCGGCCAGGGGACCCCCCTCGGGCGCATCCTCGGCAACGGCGCCGCCTCGGTTGGCAAGGCCTACGGCATCACCCGGGTGCCGGTGGTCAAGGGGCAGGGGATCCCCGCCTACGACCCGCGCTCGGTCAAAGGGATCGGCGTCACCTACGCCACCTCGACCCAGGGGGCCGACCATACCGCCGGCTATGCGGTGGCCACCAACATTCTCAAAGTTGGCGGCTTCGTCGATCCGTTGAAAAATGATGGCCAGGTAGAACTCTCCCGCAACCTGCAGATCGCCACCGCCGCCATCGATTCGACCGGCCTCTGCCTGTTCGTCGCCTTCCCGGCCCTCGATATCCCGGAGACCCTGGTGGCGATCATCGACATGCTCAACGCCAAGTACAGCCTCTCCCTTACCGGCGACGACGTGATCGGCCTCGGCAAGCAGGTCCTGAAGACGGAGCATGCCTTCAACAACGCCGCCGGTTTCACCAAACATGACGACCGGCTCCCCGAGTTCTTCGCCGAGGACCCTTGCGCACCGCACAACGTCACCTGGACGATGAGCGACGAGGAGATCGACGAGTTCTGGAACTTCTGACGACAGGCAAGGGGCGAGAGGCTGGAGGCAAGAGGGAGAGCATCTCCTTCGTGCCCAGGCCTCTCGCCCCGAACCATCCGCTTCGAGGCGCAGCCATGCAGATCACTACCAAACTTTTCGCTTCCTTCCGTATCGGCCGGTTCGCGGCCATGCCGCAAAGCTGGCCAGCCGGCGCCACGGTCAGGCAAGTCGTCGACCAGCTCGGCATCCCCGAGGGCGAACTCGGCATTGTCCTGATTAACGGCCGCCATGTGGAACTCGGGGAGCGGCTGAACGAAGGGGACACCCTTTCCCTCTTCCCCCTGGTGGGGGGGGGCTAAATGGAGCTGAGCGCTTTTCTCAGCGCCCAGGCCCGAGGCGACCTTCTCCCCTGGCGTTCCCAAGTCAGCGCGGCCGAGCGTTTCGGTATCCATCTCGGGCAGGTGATCGTCTGCCGATTGCGCTGGTAGCGGGCCGGAAGCAGACCAAGCTCCAGGGCCGCTGTTTCCACCTGCCCGAGATGGATACCGAAACGCTCGGCCGCGCTGACTTGGGAACGCCAGGGGAGAAGGTCGCCTCGGGCCTGGGCGCTGAGAAAAGCGCTCAGCTCCATTTAGCCCCCCCCCACCAGGG
>JACZKF010000177.1 GCA_014860175.1 Desulfuromonadales bacterium
ACATCAGACTGCAGGCGGTATCCGGCCTCAAGTGGTCTTCCTTCTCCCAGTTTGGCCGCCAGGGGATGCAGCTCGTCACTACGATTATCCTGGCGCGGCTTCTCGATCCTGCTGATTTCGGCTTGATGGGGATGGCCACAGTGGTGACCGGGTTCATCTTGCTCTTTCGTGACATGGGAACCGCTTCGGCGGTGATTCAGCGCCGTCAGTCCTCCCCGGCGCTGCTGTCCGGCCTGTTCTGGTTCAATGTCGCTTTTGGCCTGCTGGCGGCGGCGCTGCTCTATCTGCTCGCCCCTCTGCTGGCCAGTTTTTACCACGAGGCCAGGGTGACTCCGCTTTTGCGGCTGTTGGCTCTTTCTTTCGTCATCTCCGGCCTCGGCACCCTCCACCAGGCGCTGCTGGAGCGCGGGCTTGAATTTGCCAGGCTGGCGCGAATCGAGGTGGCTGCTACCCTGGCTGGTGCTGCCGTCGGCATCGGGGCCGCTCTGTCCGGGCAGGGGGTGTGGAGCCTGGTTTATCAGACCCTGACGCTGACCGCCGTGACGACCGCCTTGCTCTGGTTTTTCTCCGGTTGGCGTCCGGGGCTGGCGCTCGGTCTGCACGAGGTTCGACAGGTGATGAGCTACAGCCTGAACCTGACGGGTTTTAATGTTTTCAACTACTTCGCCCGCAATGCCGATTACCTGCTGATCGGGCGATACCTGGGGGCCACCGAGCTTGGCTACTACACCCTGGCCTATCGGCTGATGCTCTACCCGCTGCAAAACATCTCTGCCGTGGTGGCGCGGGTGATGTTTCCGGTCTACGTCCGGATGCAGGACGATAACGCCAGATTCAGCCGCACCTATCTACGGGTCGCGGCCGCCGTCGCCCTGGTGACCTTTCCGCTGATGCTGGGGCTTCTGGCCTTGGCCGAGCCGTTTGTTCTGGCCGTTTTTGGCCCATCCTGGCAGCCGGTCGTACTGTTGCTTCAGATCTTGGCCCCGCTCGGCATCGCCCAGGCGATTGTCCCCCTGGTCGGTTCCATCTACCAGGCCAAGGGGCGTACGGACTGGATGTTTCGCTGGGGAGTGGTGGCGAGCGCGCTGTTTGTCATATCGTTCCTCATTGGCATCCGGTGGGGGGTCATCGGGGTGGCGCTGGCCTACGCCGTCGCTTTTCTCGCCCTCAGCTACCCTGCACAAGCGATCCCGTTTCGCCTGATCGGACTGCGGGTGCGAGAGTTGATGGCAGTGTTATGGCGCCCCTTCGCGATCAGTGTTCTGATGGCTGCGACTGTGTTCGGATTCACCGCCTCGATTCCAGCGGGCACTGGAAGTCTGCTGACCTTGTGTCTGGCGGTGCTCATCGGAATTACCCTTTACACTGGCGCTACGCTCGTTTTTAACCGTGCACAGGTGCGGGATCTATCGGCTCTGTTTAGAAATGAACAAGGAACTGAGGACCCAGCATGACCCGAGTTGTCCGACCGGCATCCCTCAGCATACGCCAACCGGAGACGGGAAGGGGTAGATGGCTGCTCTTGCTGCTCCTCGGGATCTTTGTTGGCGGGTGTGGAGGAGGAGGTTCCTCATCGGCGCCTGATGAAAAGCCGGCGCCAAGCGTCATGGCCCAGATTGGTAAGATCTCCCCCGCGTTGGCGGAAGAGGCCCGAAATGTCGCCATGGCCGAACTGGTCAAATATCTCGATCTCTATGGGGAAGCAACCATCGCTTTCAATTGCCAGGACGGTTATGCAGCGGCTCGGCCGCTGGCTGTTTTGGCTATGGCCCACCTGTTTCGCCGGGTCGAACTTGGGGGCGCCCAAGCCGAGGAGGACTTAGATCGAGCCACAACACTGCTTGAAGTATTGGCCGACTCTTACTTGGCAGGGGAATGGGGGAAAACCTCCTGGCTCTCTTCTCTTCCGGTTCTGAATATGGGGGTAGCTGCCCAGATCGGGTGGCCCGATTTCTCTCCCGGTTTGCGCAACAAGATATCCTTGGTGATCAAGTCGGAGGCCGATTATGTGGCCGGTTTACCCCCACTTTCCAATGTTTCCGCCCATCAAAGCGCGGACTGCTCCGTGTCTCCCCTGGATGTAAGTTGCGATTCCAAGTCAGAGGAAAACGCAGCAATGGCGAATCTTCTTTCGTTTGCTGCTTCCTTTTACGGTCACTTAAATCCCCGGGGAAACTGGTTGGTCAAATCGAAGACCTTCGCCTATCACTCTCTGACCACACCAACCGATAGCCCCTATGGTGGCTATAGGACTCTGACCATCTTTCCTGATGGCAGCATCGGCAACCATAATATCTTCCCCAACATTCATTACATGTTAGCCACTTCAGTGTTGGCAGCCGAATCGGTATTGTTTTCATCGATTAACGACGAAGTGCCGACAGAATATATTCGCAATTCTGAACTAGTCTGGGATGCCGCCAGAGAGAATATAAATATCCAGCATTTTTCTTACAATAATTTCAAGAGTGACTACTCGAATGATTCCCCGCTGTGGTTCCCCTCGGCTTTTGCTTACGCCACGGTGGTTCTGGGCGAGGATGAGGCCTTGGTCGCGTCGCTTCTCAAGGAAAAGGCGATGACCGACTATGTCGCCATTCCGGACTCGAAAAAGCCCACTACTGTTGGGTATTATGATCCAGAGTTTTTCACCAACTCCAATGTACTCAAAAGGTACCTGATTACCTGGCTGCTCTTTGCCAATCAGGCCCAAGGCGTGAATGAGGTCAAGATCGTGCCGCTTATTCGACAGGCCGAGCAGGAGACCAGCGCCGGTGGCTGATCAACGTCTCTCCTCTCCTCCGAAAGTTCTGATTGTCGTCTACGATTTTCCTCCGGAGATCGGCGGAGGCGGAGTCATGCGCACGGTTAAGTTCGTCAAGTACCTGCGGGAGTCTGGCTGGCAGCCGGTGGTGCTGACCGTGGCGCGTCGGGACACGCTGATGCCGGACCCCGGTCTTCTCCTGGAACTGGGGGATACCCCGGTCTATCGTTGCCCGGACTGGATCTCCCGCTTCAACACCGGGGGTAGCGATGGGCAGACGGGTGGAAACCTTGCCGGCAATTGGCGAAATCGGTTTCTCGCCGGCTTCAAGGAATTGATCAAGGGGGCTCTGATTCCCGATCGCCGGGCCGGTTGGCTGTTGCCGGCGCTCCTCCTCGGGCGGCGGGTGGTGAAGCGCGAAGGGATCGCGGTGATCTACGCCACCGCCCCGCCGCAGACACCCTTGCTGGTCGGATATTTGTTGAGCCTTTTTACCACTCGTCCCTTGGTGGTCGATTACCGTGACGCCTGGGGCGGGAACAACCTGTTCCGCAGCCGCTTGGGCCTCAAAAACGCTCTGAACGGCTGGCTTGAGCGCCGGGTTCTCGGCAAGGCGGCCCTGGCCGTGGCCACCACCCCCGCTCTCCTGGCCCTGCTGCGGCAGTTTACCTCGAGGACATCCCTGATCTACAATGGCTTTGACCCGGAAGACTTTATCGGCCTCTCCCCCCGCCGGCTGGACAACGGGAAAGTCAATCTGGTCTACTTGGGAGGGTTCGACGGCTATCGTACGGCTGGTCCTCTGGCCCGTGCCCTTGCCTTCCTCGATACGGACGAAAGAGCTCGCCTGGCTCTTCACGTCATCGGCCCCGTCAGCTCTCGCGAGCGGGCATTGTTCGACGGGCTGCCTGGGGTTGAGATCAATCTGGTGGGGACCCTGCCTCACCGCCAGGCTTTGGAATATCTGCTCTCGGCCCAGGCTCTGCTGGTGGTCATCTTCCCTGAAGAAGACAGCGACCGAGCGATCCCGGGAAAGATCTACGAGTACCTGGCTACCGGCAAGCCGATCCTGGCTCTTTGCGAAAAACAGAGCGCACTGGGGCTGCTGCTCAACGATCTCGGGGTGGGGACAATCGTCCCACCCAAGGATGTCACCCAAATTGCCGCGGCGCTGAAGGCGCTGGCCACCGATTCACGACCAGGGGCTGAACAGCCCCAGGCGCCGGCTATCGCCGACTTGTCACTGTTTGATCGACAACAGAACGCCCGCAGGTTGGCCGATCATTTTGAGGGGGCGTGTTCATCCCATGAGCCCTGAGCCTTATACGTCCGCCCCGACTATCGCCAAGAGTCCACGGCCGGTACTCGTGCTGGCGTTGGTCATCGTCATCGTCATTGTCAGTTTGCAGGCGATCAGCACGCCGAAGCTGGTATTTCCCTTGCTGCTGGGCGGGGCAGCGGTCGCCCTTGCCGTGCTGCGCACCAAGCTCTTTCTCGCCCTGACCCTGGTGGGGTTGACCGTTCATACGCTGGTCTTTGCCCATCTGCTCCCCACCCTGTTCGGCTTGCCTCAAGGGGTACTGGGGGCCTGGAAAGAAGGCGCTATCGCCCTGCTGCTGGTCATCACCTTCGCCCGCAAGGTCCTCTCCGGGGAAAAGCTGGCGGGGGGAGCCGTCAACGGCTGGCTGCTGCTCTACCTCGCCTTGGGGGCCGGCTATGTGTTCATGGCCCCCGAACTGCTCGTCGGCCTCTACGGTCTGCGCAACGGGATGGCGTTTTTCCTCCTTTATTTCGTCGGCGCCAATCTCGCTTTGAGCCCGGCAGAGCTGCGCCGCCTCTTCGCCCTGGTCGTGGTGTCGGCGGTGCTGGTGTCGGCGTGGGGGATCTTTCAGCCGCTGGTCCTGGGGGACCAGTTTCTCAAGGATCTGCGTTATGGTGAGGACGGCGTTCTCGGCCCCTCCTTCTATATCGCCGGTTTTCTCTTCCAGCGGGCGCTCTCCACCTTCAGTTCGCCCAACGATTTAGCGGCTTACCTGCTGCTGGTGATGCTGGTTGTCCTCGCCGTCCTTCAGTTCGAGACAGACGCCAGCTCCCGAAAGCGTCTGCACTGGGCCTTGGCTTTCATGGTCCCCTGCTTCCTTTACACCGTTTCGCGCAGCGCCTACCTCGGGCTCTTCTGCGGCATCTCGGTCCTGGCGGTTTGTCTGAGCAGCCGCCGGCTGATCAAGTTTCTGGCGCTCTTTGCTGTGGTTGCCTTGACCATCGGTTGGGCGACCGGCGTCATGAGCCATTTTGTCAATACCCTCTTGTTTCGGGACCCGTCGGTCGTGGGACACCTCGATTCCCTGCTGATGAGTATCCGGTTTACCTGGGAGAACCCCTTCGGCATTGGCCTTGGGATGGCCGGCCCGAAATCGGGCCGCTTTGCCGAGGCCAATTTCCTCAACAGCGAGAGTTCCTACTTCATCGTCATGTTCCAGATGGGGATTGCCGGCATCCTGTTGTTGCTGGCGATCTACGGCTCCTTCCTGCGGCTGGCCTGGAAGACCTACCGCCGCTGCGATAACCGTTTTGAATGCGGCTGGGTGCTGGGGGTTTTCGTCGCCTTCCTCGGCATCATGACGCAGTATCTCTTTCTGCCGACCATCGAGGAGCTGCCGGTTTCGGGGCTGCTCTGGTTCTTTGCCGGGACGGTTGCGCAGATCAGGTCGAGAGGGGTGCATGGCGCCTGATCTGACGGTCATCGTCGTCAACTGGAATACCCGCGAACTGCTGCGCGACTGTCTGCGCTCGGTAGTTGATGGTAATCCCGCCGGGGAGCTGAGTATCATCGTGGTCGACAACGGCTCGGCCGACGGCAGCGCCGAGATGGTCGAGCGGGAATTCCCGCGGGTACGACTTCTGCGGAACCAGGAAAACCTCGGTTTCGCCAAGGCCAACAACCAGGCGCTGCGGCTGGTGGAAACCCCTTACGCCTGTCTGCTCAACTCCGATACCGTGGTTGCGCCGGGGACACTGGCGGGACTGGTGTCGTTCATGACCGCTCACCCCCGGACCGTCGCCTGTGCCCCAGCGCTGCGGCTCCCCTCCGGCCGGCTGCAGACCGGCGGGGCCGGTTACGAACTGAACCTGCGCACCGCCTTCAACTATTTCTTTTTTCTCTCGCGACTCTTCCCCGAGCGGTTCCCCGGGATGTATCTCTATCAGGATCATTTCGTTCGCAAAGGGGAGCCGTTGCAGGTCGACTGGCTGGCGGGGGCCTGTCTGTCTGTGCGCATGACGGCGGTGAGGCAGGCCGGTCTGCTCGACGAGAGCTATCACATGTACGCCGAGGATGCGGAATGGTGCCAGCGGTTGGGGCGGGTGGGTGAAATCCGGTATCTCCCCGGGCTGGAGATCCTGCACCTGTTCGGTGCCAGTTCGGATAAGGGGGGAGCGGTCTCAGTGCGCTGGCTGGACGCGACCTTTGCCTATTTCGAACGGCAGCATGGGCGTTTTCGTCTGAAACTCTTTCAACTTGTGTGCCTTGGGGGTTTTCTGCTGCGCATGCTGCTTTATGGGATCGGCTGTCCACTGCGAACAGGGCTCTGCGCGCAAGCTCGCGCGATGGGCGTTTACGCACTGCACTCCGGCCGAAGATTGCCCGGCCGATGAGAGTTCTTTTCCAGTCCCGCACCACTCTTTTCTCGGTCCCCGGTGGCGATACGGTTCAGATCCTCAAGACGAAAGAATTTCTTGAACGCCTGGGGGCCAATGTTGCTATCAGTACTGAACTCGAGCCGGACCTCGCCGATTACGATCTGGTACACCTTTTCAACCTGATCCGGCCGCAGGAAGTTCTGGCCCAGGCGCGCAATGCCCGAAGGCAGGGGAGAAAAATTACCCTTTCCACCATCTATGGCCTTTATACCGAGTACGACCGCAAGGCGCGCGGAGGCATTGGCGGCCTGCTGAGCCGGAGTCTCTCGACCGGACAGACCGAGTATCTGAAGACGCTGGCCAGGGCCGGGAAAAACCGCGAGTTCCACCGCGGAACCCTCCAATACTTGCGGTGTGGGCACCTCGGCGCCCAGCGCGAGATCGTCTCGCTGGTCGATGTCTTTCTGCCTAACTCGGAAGGGGAAAAGGGGAGGGTTTTGACCGATTTTCCGGGGGCTGCCGGTAAACCGTTCGTCATCGTTCCCAATGCCGTCGACACGCACCTCTTCGATTCGGAAGCGACGGAGATTGCGCCGGAACTGGAGCCATACCGCGGCTGCGTTCTTTGCGTGGCACGGATCGAAGGTCGCAAGAATCAACTTAATCTGGTGCGGGCGATGCAAGGGCTGCCATGGTCGCTGGTGCTGGCGGGCAAGCCAGCCCCCAACCACCTCGATTACTATGAGCAGATCAGGCGCGAGGCCGGACCCAACGTCCACTTTCACGGCCAACTGGATCACGCTTTGTTACCGGCCCTCTATAAGGTGGCGCGGGTCCATGTGCTGGTCAGTTGGATGGAGACCCCAGGGCTTTCGTCGCTGGAGGCGGCGGCGATGGGGTGCGCCCTGGTGGTCACTGACCGTGGGGACACTCGTGAGTATTTCGAAGACTACGCCAGTTACTGTGAGCCAGATTCTGTCGAGTCGATCCGGGCCGCCATTCTGAAAGCCTACGAGAGGCCGGCCGATCCGAGGCTGCGGCAGCGGGTGCGGCAGGAGTTCAATTGGCAGAAGACGGCAGAAAAGACGCTGGAAGCCTACCGCCTGGCACTCGGAATGATTTGAGCCCATGATCGAGAAGCTTGCCAAGAGAGCCAGGATCCTTGCAGCATACGCCTGCAGAGAAAAATTCGGCGCGCGGGGTCCCTGTTCGCGCATGCCGCTGAGATCCAAAACATGTTGACGGTCATCGACAGCCGATATCTGTTCGACCTTAAAGGTATGGTCGAGTTTGGTGGGGTTGTGCGGACTATTTTACTTCATTGTTATTTATAGCCCCATTGGCTTGGCATTAAAAACTTTTCACAATCAGGTGTGCTATGTTGATCTGCCCTGAATGCAATAACTCACTGGATTTTACTGCAGACCTCTCCGGTGATATAACCTGCCGTGAATGTAGCCGTACCTTCTGCCGAACCAACGGATTCATCAGCTTTGATAATGAAAGTTTCGCTGCTAGCCAAGACTACCTTGCCAATAATGACGATGCCTTTATCGCTGCCGAGGATGAGGCGACCGAAGCCAGGATATCCAGGTATTTCGTGCCACAGTTGCGGAGGCTTGGATTAGAATCAGACGCGCGCATTCTGTGCCTGGGGTGTGGCGGAGGGGCTGACGTGGCGGCACTGCGGGCGCTCGGTTACCAAAATGCATTTGGGGTGGAGATGGGGTGGCGGTCCGTCTGGTGGAAATCCCGGGGCAGGGATGCCGATTCGCTTTTTATCGTAGGAGGGAACGCTCTCCCATTTCAGGATGATTTTTTTGATCTGATTATCTGCCTCGGAGTTATTGAACACGTTGGCGCGATTGGGTCCGGCGCACAACTTTATCCGGATTACCGGGAGATCAGACAACGCTTTCTTGCCGAAGCGGTTAGGGTCCTCTCCAAAAATGGCAAGATAATTTTGTCCTGCCCCAACCGAACATTTCCGGTCGATTTCCAGCACAACATCTCCAAGTCAACAGTTTTCAAAAAAGTCGCTGCCAAGACAGGTGTCTCATTTCACTCTCCACGGCATCGGTTTTTGAATAGCTACCAGGATATACGGGCAATTGCCTCCACTGTTTCGGATTCTCTCATTGTAGAGCCAATGCCTGTTGCCGGTTTTCTAGGTCTGAGTTTCAAAAAATCCCCCTACCTCAGGCCACTTTCTAGTCTGTTCGATCAATATTTAGCCGTTCTCGACAAGATGCCAAGTACGTTGAGAATGTCCTTTTTCAACCCATATATGATAACTTTGATTCATCACAGAGATAGGGGATTATAGTAGACCCCTGCACCGAAGGACCTTAAAGACTATGTCTACTACTAAATATATTTTAGCGATACTCTTGATGCTCTTTGCTGTTGCCAGTCTGCCCAAGGTACAGGCGGCCGATTACACAATCGGGGCCTACTATTTCCCCGGCTGGCATTCGCAAAGCGAGTATTGGCGAGACCTGCAGGGGCTGCCCGGCTCTCGCTCCCCAGGTCGCCCCTGGCCGGAACTTGAACCTCTGCAGGGGTTCGGCTATCCGGAGGAGTCGCCTAAGGTCATGGAAAAGCAGGTCGACTGGGCCTCATCCTACGGGATCGACTACTTTGCCTTCGATTGGTATTGGGAGGGCTCCAAACCTTCTCTCAACCATGCCATCGAGGCTTATCAAAAGATCCCCAACAAAACGAAGCTGAACTACTGCCTGCTCTGGGCCAATGCCTATGCCGTCCCCGCCAGCCAGGAGCAGTTCACCGCCATGGTCGACTACTGGCTGGACAACTATTTCAAGGACCCTAATTACCTCAAGATCGGTGGCAAGCCGGTGGTGATCGTCTTCTCGCCGCATCGACTGCGCGACAACGCCCGCGGGTTCGGCTCGGAGACGGGGGAGCTTTTTAAACTGGCCCGGCAGAAGGCGGTCAAGGCCGGGTTGCCGGGAATTCATTTTATCGGCCACACCCCTGCCAACTCCTATTGGGTGAAGGGGTATCTGCCCGACCAGGGGTACGACGCACTGACTGCCTACAACTATCACGCGGCCGGCTTCCCCGGCGAGTTCAAAGGGGACGAGCGACCCGCCGTCAATTACCAGGAGCTGCTGGAGGGGTACCAGAGCCAGTGGAACTGGATACTGCAGAACTCAAAGCTCCCCTACGTCGTGCCGATGTCTTCCGGCTGGGATAAGCGCCCCTGGGGCTCCAACACCCCTCATGACAACTGCCACAGCACCCCGGAGTCGTTCCGCCGGATGCTGGAAGCGGGCAAGGCGGTGATGGACAAAAACCCGGAGCAGACCGGGCGCATGGGGATTCTCTTCGCCTGGAACGAGTTCGGCGAAGGGGGGTACATCGAGCCGACCAAGAAGTGGGGGTTTCAGTACCTGCAGGCGGTCAAGGAGGTCTTTGGCAAGTGAATTTGAGCAGGAACGACCTTGGCGTCCAGTTCGGTGGCCGGAAAGTACTGGTAACCGGTGGACTCGGTTTTCTCGGGCAGAATCTGGTCGTGGACCTGCTCGCGCACGGCGCTGAGGTGACGATATTGGACCCGGCCCCCATCGAGCCGGAGTTCAGTCTGGCCGATGTCAGGCTCGTTCGGGAGGATATCCGGCAAGAGCAGCTGCTCGCTTCGTTGATTGAAGGGCAGGAGGTTATCTTCAATCTCGCCGGAAGATCCGGCGTGGTGGCGAGCAACGACGATCCCCTCGGAGATCTGGAGATCAATTGCCGGGGCCAGCTGGCCTTGCTGGAGGCCTGCCGCCGGCATAATCCTTCCGTTCGCATCATCTTCCCCAGTACCCGACTGGTCTACGGCAAGCCCCTTTCCCTTCCCGTGACGGAAAAGCATCCCCTCGCCCCGGAGTCGATATACGCCGCCCATAAACTGGCCGGCGAGAACTATCACCTGATTTTCGGCCGTCTGTACGGCCCTCGGGTCACGGTGCTGCGCATCTCCAATCCTTATGGTCCGCTCCAGGCAGGCGGGCGGCATTACGGGATCGCCAATGTCTTCATTCAGAAGGCCTGTCGGGGTGAAACCATCACCCTGTTCGGGGATGGCAGACAGCAGCGCGATTTTCTTTATGTGCGCGATCTCTGCGAGGCCATGATGCTGGCCGCCAGCTCTGAGCGGTCCATTGGCCAGATCTATAACATTGGGGCGAAGTCCGGGACCAGCCTGCTTGAACTGGCCCAACTCGCGGTGGCGACGGCCGGCAGGGGAACGATCGAAAACGTCCCGTGGCCGGCGGCCTACGATAAGGTGGAAACGGGCGACTACCGCTCGGACATCAGCCTTGCCCGGCAGGAGCTTGGCTGGACTCCGAACACGTCTCTGGCCGATGGAGTCGCTCGAACCGTGCAGGCCTATCAGCAGACCGGTTTGCCCCCTGCCGAGATCCCCCGCGGGGGGGAACCCTCCCGATGAAAATCGCTCTGATCGGAACGCGCGGGGTCCCCGCCAGCTATGGCGGGTTCGAGACCTGTGTCGAAGAGGTCGGGCGGCGCCTGGTCGAGCGGGGACACGAGGTTACCGTTTTTTGCCGCTCAGGGCACTATCGGGAGCGGCGCCGGGTAAGGGAATATCTCGGCATGCGGTTGATCTACCTGCCCAGCATTCGGCATCGAACCCTGGATACCTTGTCGCACACGGCCCTTTCGGTCTTGCGCGCGATCTTCAGCCCTTTTGACGTGCTGATGGTCTTCAATGCGGCCAACAGTCCGATGTTGATTTTGCCCAGGTTGCTGGGGAGGCGCATCGCCATCAACACCGATGGGCTGGAATGGAAGCGCGGCAAGTGGGGGCCGCTTGCCCGCCGCTATTACCTGTTCGCCGAATGGCTCTCTACCCGGCTCGCCAACCGCATCGTTGCCGACTCGCGGGGGATTGCGGATTATTACCGGCAGCAGTATGGGGCCGAGAGCACCTCCATCGCCTATGGCGCCTACATCAACCAGAGCCGCCGGCCAGAGTTGCTGGCCCCCCTGGGGCTTACCCCCGGCGGCTACTTTCTGCAGATCACCCGTTTCGAGCCGGAGAACAACCCATTACTGACCCTGCGAGCTTTCCAGGGGCTCGACACCGACAAGAAGCTGGTGCTGGTTGGCGGAGTCCCCTACGACAGCGACTATGCGCGGCAGATCCGGCAGGAGGCCGGCGAAGGGGTGCTGTTGCCCGGTTTTATCTATGAACCCGAGTTGCTCCGTGAACTGTGGTGCAACTGCTACGCCTATGTTCACGGCAACGAGGTGGGCGGTACCAACCCAGCCCTGTTGCAGGCCATGGCCAACGGCTGCCCGACCTTGGCGATCGATGTCCCTTTCAGTCGGGATGTGCTGGACGACACCGGGATCTTCTTCGCCCATGAAACAGAGGATTTGCGGCAAAAGATGGGGTGGACGCTTGCTCACCCGGAGGAGCTCAACCTTCTGCGCGAAAAAGCGGTGGCCCGCATCCGCGAACACTACTCGTGGGAAGAAGTGGCCGATGGCTACGAGCGGCTGTTTGAGGAGCTGGTCGAGGGGCGCCATCCCTGGCGGTGGTTGCCGGCAGGAAAGAGATAGCCGTATAATGAGAGTCGAGTGGAACGAGGTCCACCGAGTTTCGCCTCGCCTTCGCTAAGCCAACGTTTTGGCCGATACCGCGGCTCTGTCTGCCCTGGCCTCCACGACAGGTGATTCAGGGGTGCTTTTGACTGGATCTTATGCTCAAGGAACGCGCCAAGTTTTTCAACCGCCTGGCCAAGCTGGTCGACCTGTTTCTGGTCGTCCTGGCGTTGCTGGTTGCCTATAAAATACGGGAGCGATGGGGAGGTCTGGAGCCGATCGAGAACTACCTCTGGATCCTCGTCGTGACGATCCCCGTCGGCTATCTGCAGATGATCCGCTACGGATTTTATGCCTCGTTGCGCCGCCGTCCGCTATTCGACCTGAACACCGGACTGTTCAATGTCCACCTGATCGCCGGTATTGCCGGCGCCGCCGTCATTTACCTGGTCTTTCCCGATTTCAGCCGCGGCCTCTACTTCACCTTCGTTATCCTCTCCTTTTTGCTGTTGACCACCGAGAGGTGCCTGGTGCGTCTGGCTCTCGGCACCGCCCGCCGTCAGGGGTACAACTATCGCAATATTCTGGTGGTCGGCACCGGTGCGAAAGCGCTCCATTTCAAGGAGCTGCTGGACCAGTATCAGGACTGGGGGCTGCAGATTCTCGGGTTTGTCACGGCCGGCGACGAGCCGGGGGAAGGGACGGTGGCGGGGCTGCCGGTGCTGGGGCGGCTGGAGGATCTGGTGGCGATCTGCAAGGCGAAGCCGGTCGACGAGGTGGTGTTCAGCCTGCCGCGAACCCCCGCCCTGCAGCAAGAGGTGGAGCGCAATCTGCGGGAGATGGAGAGCCTGGGGATCACCGTCCGCATGGTGCTCGACCTGTTCGAATTGCCGACCGCCAAGCGGGAGCTGGAGTTCTTCCACGAGGAAATCCCCATCCTGACCTTTCATTCCAATGCCTTCGACCCCCAGCAGTCTTTCCGCAAGCGGCTGATGGATGTGGCGGGAGCCCTGGTCGGTCTGGCCGCCATAGTCGTTCTGTTCCCTTTTATCGCCCTGGCCATTCGCCTCGACTCGCGCGGGCCGATCTTTTTCAGCCAGGTGCGGGTAGGGGAAAACGGTCGCAGTTTCCGGCTGTGGAAATTTCGTTCCATGGCCGTTGACGCCGAGGCGCGCAAACAGGAGCTGCTGGCGCGCAACGAGATGCAGGGGGCGATTTTCAAGATGCAGGATGACCCGCGGATCACCCGGGTCGGCAAATTCCTGCGCCGCACCAGCCTGGACGAGCTGCCGCAGTTCTGGAATGTCCTCAAGGGGGAGATGAGCCTGGTCGGCACCCGGCCCCCCACCCCGGAGGAGGTCATTCAGTATGAGACCTGGCACCGGCGGCGGATCAGCATCAAGCCGGGGCTCACCGGTCTGTGGCAGGTCAGCGGCCGCAACACCATCCAGGCTTTCGACGAGGTGGTGGCTCTCGACTTGCGTTACATCGACAACTGGACTCTGTGGCTGGATGTGAAGCTGATCTTCAAGACCTTGCGGGTGGTGTTCCGGCGAGAAGGGAGCTGATGGCGGGGTGGAATTAAAATTTAATTGACATCGATTAAAATACAGTTTAATCAGAAAAGAACTAATTTTAGGATCTCTCCGATAAGAGCAAACCCGGGGCAACCCGGGGGCGCAGAGTCACGGGTCCACCGCCGCCGTCAGGCGAAGGGGGATAGCCGGACCGCCGAAGAGAGTCGGTATTCCCGTTAAAAGCGATCTGGGGAATGTGGGCGCCTGTCTTCGGCTGAAGACCGGCGTTTTTTTTTGCATGGCCAACCCGGAATCGGCGCGCCTGTTCGATTCCGAGGAGGAGGGGCAGTGCCGAGAGTAGCCAGGGGCCTTGCCGACAACCATGTCTATCACATCCTGAACCGCGGCAACGGGCGGCAGGCGGTCTTTTTCAGCGACGAGGACTTTGCCACCTTCATCGAGCTGGTCGGTACCGCCGGCAAGCGCTTCGCCGTCGAGTCTCTTGCCTATTGCCTGCTGCCCAACCATTTTCACCTGCTGGTGCGTCCGGCCCGTGGCGCCGAACTCGGCCGTTTCATGCAGTGGCTGATGACCAGCCACGTCCGGCGGCATCACCGAGTCTATCAGGGAAGTGGTCACCTCTGGCAGGGCAGGTACAAGAGTTTTCCGGTAAAGGACGACGCGCATCTGCTGACGGTAATGCGCTATATCGAGGGGAACCCGGTTCGTGCCGGTCTGGTCGCCTCGGCCCGGGAGTGGCCGTGGAGTTCGCACCTTGAACGGGTAGGCGCCCGGCCGAAACGGCTGATTGCCGACGCCCCGATTCCCCTTCCGCCCGACTGGGGGGCCTTCGTCGACCAGCCGCTGACCGAAGGGGAGCTCGAGCGGCTGGGGCAGAGCGTTACGCGACAGGCCCCTTACGGTGATGGGGATTGGCAGATGGATGTCTGTGAAAAATATGGGTTGGAATCGACAGTCCGGAAACGGGGTCGGCCAAGAAGGGGATAGGCGAAAAGTAGCCTGTCCCCTTTTTCTTTAAGGAGGAGGAACTGTGAAGATCAGAGCATGCTGCTTTCTTTTAATAATGATTTTCGCCGGAGCAAGCCAGGCTGCAGCGGCATGGAATGCCGGCATCAGTTCTGTTGGCTTCGGGAACACAGCGGCCAAAGCAGGCCTTGGCCAGGATGCCAAGCCAAATGCTGTCTTAAGAAATCTCGGTGACCCAGGAATTTTCAGGATTAAGCTGGAGGTGTTTAAGCAAGGCTCCAGTTCACCCGTATACACCAAAACGAGTCAAACTCCCGAAATCGGGACCAATCAGGTATTTAGTGATACCGGAATCTGGTCACCGCCTGATGCCGGTCCCTACCTGGTGAAAGCGACGGCACAAAGTATCCATGGAGACACCTTCAATGGCAATGCCACTTATCCCAGCCCACGTAGTTCAAGCTATGTTCAATTCCCTTTGCCTGCCTACAATGCTGGAATCAGCTATGCAGACTTTCTCAATAAAACTGTAAAGGTAGGCTCGGGTAGCAATGCCCAGCCCAGGGCCACCCTGATCAATCTTGCGGACAAAGGAATATTCCAGGTGAAGCTGGAAGTTCTGAAATCTGGTTCCAGCGTACCGGTATATACCTATACGACCCAGACGACCGAACTGGCCACCGGACAGACATTCTCCTACACTGGCACCTGGTCGCCCCCCGATACCGCTGCTTATTATGTCCGGGGTACGGCGATGAGTATTCACGGGAGTGTCTTCTCCGGCAATTCGACCTATCCGAGCCCCCGTACAGGATGCAGCCTGGTCTTCCCCTCCCAGCCCGACTTCACTTCGGCAATCTCCGCCGTACGAGGCTCCCCGGTGCTAGCTGGCGGGAATCTTTATGCCGACGCTATCGTGAGTAACATTGATTTTGGAAGTGCTGGGTCCAGCGTGGCTCGTTTTTATCTGTCCACCAACTCCTCCTTGAGTTCAGACGATGTGCACCTGGGCTACGTCAATGTGCCCTCCGTCAATGGCAAGGCAAATCACAACTTGGCCAATGTGACCCTTCCGATCCCGCAGGGAACTCCAGCCGGGAGCTACTGCCTGCTATTCTATCCTGATGCAGATAAAACAGTTTCCGAAACCAATGAGGGCAATAATTTATCTTATCAATGCGGTTTGACGGTGGCTCCAACTTACAACGCCGGAATCAGCTATGCGGATTTCCTGGACAAAGCAGTCAAAGTCGGCACCGGCAGCAATGCCCAGCCTCGGGCTACCCTGGTCAATCTGGCAGACAGAGGAACTTTCCAGGTAAAACTGGAAGTTCTGAAATCTGGTTCCAGCGTACCGGTATATACCTATACGACCCAGACGACCGAACTGACCACCGGACAATCATTTTCCTATACCGGCACTTGGTCACCCCCTGATACCGCTGTTTATTATGTCCGGAGTACGGCGATGAGTATTCACGGGAGTGTCTTCTCCGGCAATTCGACCTATCCGAGCCCCCGTACAGGAAGCAGCCTGGTCTTCCCCTCCCAGCCCGACTTCACTTCGGCAATCACAGCCGTTCGCGGGTCGCCGGTAGTGGCTGGAGGTAATCTGTACGCCGACGCCATTGTGAGCAATATTGATTTTGGAAACGCCGGGGCGAGCGTGGCCCGGTTCTATCTCTCCACTGATTCCTCTTTGAGCTCGGACGATATATCTTTGGGCAGCATCAATTTGCCTTCAATCAACGGCAAGGCCAACCACAATCTGACCAACGTGACTCTCCCCATCCCTTTGTCGACATTGGCCGGAAGCTATTGCCTCCTGTTTTATCCGGACTCAAATGAAACCGTTGTAGAGGCTAATGACAACAATAATGTTTCCTATGAGTGCGGCCTGACTGTAGCTCCAACTTACAATGCTGGCATCAGCTTTGCTGATTTCCTGGACAAAACGGTCAAGGCAGGTTCCGGCAGCAACGCCCAGCCCAGGGTCACCCTTATTAATCTGGCAGATAAGGGAATTTTTCAGATTAAACTGGAGGTGCTGAAATCCGGTTCCAGCGTGCCGGTATATACCTATACGACCCAGACGACCGAACTGACCACCGGACAGACCTTCTCCTACACCGGCACCTGGTCGCCGCCCGATACGGCCACCTACTATGTCCGAGGTACGGCGATGAGTATTCATGGACAGCCATTTTCGGGTAGCAGCACTTATACCGGCATATACCAGGGAAGTGGCAGCACCTTTCCTGCCCCTTCCTACTACGCGGCGATCACCGAGCTTGGATTTAAAAAACCCGATGTCAACCGTGGCATGGGCAATGACGCCCAGCCATATGCTCGATTGTTGAACCAAGGCGACAGCCCTCAGGAGTTGTCGATCAGGATTGAGGTCATCGACCAGTTTGCAAATGCGATCATGGTTTCTGAATTGCTCGAGTGCGGGGTTGTTCCAGTTGGTGCCTCCTGCGAGCAAACCATTGAGTGGGTGCCGCTCAGCAGTCACAACAAGACCTATACGGTGCGGGCCTATGCGCTCAACGAGGAAGAGAAGCCGACTGAACCCCTGCAAGGCAGCGGCTCCGTTAACCCGGCCGTTGCCCTTGGTGAAAACCGTTTCTTTCTCCCCGACAGCGAATACCTGATCACCGAAGGTGACATAACCTACTCAGTGCCTGTGAGATTTAACCCGGACACCCCCCTTACCTACGATACTTTTTATGCGAAAGTAGATGGCGCCGTGGTTGGGCCGGAACCCTATGTCGCGGCCAGGCTCTATTCTGCAAGCCAAGTCATGGCCCAATTGCTGGAGTACCCTCACGATGAATACAGGAATGTCGCTAGAGAATCCTTTGAGCATATAAAGGGGTATTTGGCCAATGTGGGACAGGCCAGCATTACCGCGGGCAAGGCATCG
Organism: Desulfuromonadales bacterium; assembly: GCA_014860175.1. Lineage (GTDB taxonomy): Bacteria > Desulfobacterota > Desulfuromonadia > Desulfuromonadales > JACZKF01 > JACZKF01. The sequence continues at coordinate 17,411 of JACZKF010000177.1, forward strand.
ATTCTTTCCTCATCGCTGGCAGGGGCCGGTACCGGGGCGGTCATGTGCTGGTGGGCTGGACCAGGTGCCGCCGCCTGTGGCATTGCAGGCGGTCTGGTAGGACTCACCGCTACAGTGCTTTCCGAGGCCATGGAGACAAAGCGGGATCTTGACCAGTTCCATGCGCAGGTGGTTTACATCAATGGCATTTTGTCGCATGCAGAATCGGATTTCACCTCTTTTGAGAGGGTCCGCTCCGGTATTTCGCGAAATCTACCGACTGCGGTTTCTGATCTGATCAACGCCATCCGCTCCGTCGACCTTGCGCGAAAGTACTTTAAGACGGTGGTAATCAAGACTGAAGAAGTGGCAGGCATCAACCTTGATAGTGGTTTGGCCAGGATTGCCAAGGCTGGAGTACTTGGAGCTCTAGACGGACCGACGGGATGGGCCGTAGTTCAATCGATCGACACTGTTTACACTTGGGTCAAAGATGGGCCGCCTGCAAACGGTGAACAACTTCTTGCTCAATTGCTGGTAGAAATTAGATCTTCCACTGAGTTGGTGGACCCATTTGGTGGCAATGTCATTTCAGCTTACGCTGAGGAATTCAGCCGCCGGGGGTGGGGAATTACAACAGAACCACAAGCAATAGAGATGGTAGTGACGGGTGAGAAAGGCTCGGACGGACGGTACAAGTTTACTGCTCACGTTGACGGCCTCACCATTAAAGATATTGAGGCTTTCCTGTTCTACTTTGGTGATGGGCAAATTTTCTTCAGCAGACAGGAAGGAGGTTATGCCGCGGTACCGGTGGCGTGGCATGATTATGATTTCCCCGGGGAGTATCACGTTAAGGCTTATGTCTTTGCCATGGATGGCCGCTCGGTCAGTGATCTTCTTGCTGTCGAGGTGGTCCCCCCAATTCATACGGTAACGGCTGCCGTAACCGGCACCGGAGGATCGATCACTCCCTCAAGCCAGCCGGTCCAACAGGGCTCGTCTGCGGTCTTCACCGTGAGTGCCGCCTCGGGGTATCAAGTCGATTCCGCTACCGGTTGTGGCGGAGTGCTGGTCGGAAACATTTACACTACGGCAGCGATTTCTGCCGCCTGTACCGTCTCTGTCAGCTTCATTCCTTCGCTTCCGCCGGTCAATCGACCACCCACCGCCCAGAACGGTTCTTTTTCTGTGACCCCAGGAGAAAGTATCCAGGGGGTGCTGAGTGCCAGTGACCCCGATGGCGACCCTCTGACCTATTCCATTGTCAGCAATGGGGCCCAGGGGGCAGCGGTCATTCTGAATCAGAACACAGGCTTGTTCATCTACACTGCTGATTCCTCCGCCGCTGGCAGCGACAGTTTCAACTTTCGTGTCAACGATGGAAGTCTGGATTCAACTTTGGCCACGGTAACGGTTTCCTTCTTGTCCCCTTCCGGATATTGGCCTCCCCTCCCCCACACTCTTCTCTCCGCCTCTTTCAACGGCCAGGTGAAGATTGACAGTACGACCCGGGGCGAGACCGTTCTGCCGGCGGCCGCCAGCGAAGTCGGTGTGTTCGCCGGGAATGATCTCCTCTGCGGTCGGAGTTTTATCGAAGAGGACGGCAGCTACTCTGTCATTGTCTACGGAGATGATCCGGTCACCCCTGAAATTGAGGGGGCCGTTGCCGGCGAGACCCTGACTTTCCGGATCTGGGACAGCCAGCGGCAAAAAGCGCTGCCGGCCCGTACCCTGCAACCCAACGGCTCGCGCCAGCCGGTGACCTGGAGCGACAACGGCGGCGGCACGGTCGATCTGCACGGCCTGGCTCAGCAGCAGATCGGCGTCTTCCGCAAGATGGCCGACGGCAGCTCACGCTGGTATGCCGACGCCGACGGCAACGGGCAGTGGGGGGGCCTCGACTTTTCCATGAGCGGTTTTGGTCTGGCCACCGACAAAATCGCCTCTGGCGACTGGAACGGCGACGGACTGCTCGACCCGGGGGTCTTCCGCAGCGTGAACGGCCAAGGGTGGTGGTACTTCGACACCAACGGCAGTGGGGTCTGGGAATCGGGTATCGACCAGGCGCTGCAGTTTGGCCTGGGAACCGATATCCCGGTGGTCGGTGACTGGAACGGTGATGGGAAGAGCGATTTCGGTGTGTTCCGCAATGTGAATGGTCTGGGGTGGTGGTACTTCGACAGCAACGGTAACCGGGCTTGGGATCCGGGGGTGGACGACGCGCTGCAGTTCGGTCTGGGAACCGATATCCCGGTGGTCGGCGACTGGAACGGCGACGGCCAGAGCGACTTCGGCGTCTTCCGGGTGATCAACGGCCAGGGGTGGTGGTTCTTCGACACCGACGGCAACCGCCGGTGGGACTCGTCGATCGACCAGAAGCTGCAGTTCGGTCTGGCCGGCGACCTGCCGGTGGCGGGCGACTGGAACGGCGACGGGCGCAGCGACTTCGGCGTCATGCGCAACGGCGTCTGGTATCTCGACGGCAACGGCAACCGGGCCTGGGACTCCGGTGTCGATCTGACCTTCCCCTCCTTTGGCATCCCGGGGGACCAGCCGATGGGCGGGGTGTGGCGGTAGGTGAAGCTCAAGCCCGGTCGTTCGGCCGATCACTATTTGAGAGACCTCACATGAAAGGCATGCCTGTTGCATAACGCTGTTATTGCGAACTGACGTCAAGCCTTTCCGGGAGAGAGGGCGACGGGAGAGTTCGAGAGCAGAGGATAAGAATTTACCTATGAAAAGGGCTGCAGACAGTCGGCCGGCGAAGAAAGTCGGACTTGTCACTCCCTGTTTCTGGCGAGGGACGTGAACCGCCTCTTCCCCAAGGAGAGGCGGTTTTTTGGCTTGGAGTTGATTATTTGACTTTTCGGATGGTTTATCAAGGAGGCTGTCATGGGGTGCGCGGCGAAATGGGTGAACACCTGCCTGGCTATTCTGCTTTCACTGATCGGGACGACGGCATACGCGCAGATGAATCTCGCCTCGGTTTCCGGCGACTATCGCCTGGTGAGCCAGGAGGGGGGATTCTGGCGCTATACCGGTGAGGGCGGGTCGTGGATTTTAAACCGGCTCTACGGCAATGACATTATCGCCTCCTTCGATGGCGCCGGGGGCTGCGACATCGCCTTCAGCGGCAGTGACTTCGAGGTCGGCTTCGGCAACCCTGCCGGGGTCTCGGCCGACCTCGATACGGGCCAACTCCCGGGCTGCACCTACGCGGTCGCGGCCGACGGGACGGTGACGGTAAGTTTCACTGATCCCGAGGAGATGGAAACCGAAAGCATCACCATGTGGGTCAGCGCCGATGGCAACGCCCTGCTCTACGGGGCCCCGCGGGAAGAGGTGGAGGCAGACGGGATCGGTTTCGCGTCCGAGCAGGTCGTTGGCATCCGGGTCGGCACCTCCATGAGCAACGCCGACGTCACCGGCACCTATGAGATCTGGGTGCAGGAGGCCGGGTTCGAGCACTCTTCGGGAGAATGGGGATCGTACGTCGCCGACTCCTTGAGCGGGCTGCGGATCCTCGCCCACCTCGATGGGGCTGGGGGATGCTCTCTGGACTTCGAGGGGAACGATTTCGAGGTCGGTTTCTCCCACCCCGGTTCCGTTTCCGCCTGGCCTTTCTCCGGAACGGCCGCCACCTGCGGCTACACGGTCTCCCTTGGAGGTTTTCTGCAGATCGTGATCGGCCTCGAAGAAGGTGAGACGGAGACTCTGGAGGCATGGGTCAGCTCCAACGGAAACCTGATTCTCGGGGGGGGGGCCGCCCAGGAGAGCGATGAGGAGGGGACCGATTACCTTACCGAGCAGATCGTCGGCGTCAGGGTCGGCACTACCATGACCACCGCCGATCTGGTTGGCACCTTCCGCATGACCAGTCAGGATTTCGGATTCTGGAATTACATCGGCGGAGGGCAGTCGCTGGTGTTCGCCAATCTCTACACCAACCAGATCCTGGCGTCCTTCAATGGGGCGGGAAGTTGTTCCCTGGCGTATGCGGGGTCCGACTACGACGTCCCTTTCAGCAATCCGACCGCTGTCAACCTGGAGCGCGAGGCCGCCTCAATGGTGACTTGCAGCTATACCATCGCTTCGGACGGGGCGGTGCAGATCTTCTTCACCGAAGACGGCGAGGAGGGTTCCTTCGAAGCACGGCTCAGCGCCGATGGCAACGTCATCCTGGCCGGGGGGATTCGCCAGGAGAGCGAGCCGGACGGGGAGGAATACCTGATCGAACAGCTGGTGGGGGTCAAGGCCGGGACGGCCTTCGGCTGGGCTGCCGTCCCTCCCTCGATCACGGTCCCCTCCTCCAGCGTGGGAGGCGACTACACCGTCAGTTGGGAGCCGTCCGCGACTGCAGGGGCCACATACCTCCTGGAGGAGGCGACCGACCGCTATTTCAGCAGTGGACTGCGTACGGTCTACAGCGGTCCGGAGTTGACGGTTGCGGTGACCGACCGCAGCGCCGGCCAGAGCTATCATTATCGGGTTAAGGCGAGCAAAGACGGTGTCGTCGACAGCTTCTGGCAATGGGCCGAAACCCCGGTCCTGATCGTCTCGTCCGACGACTGGGACGGTGACGGCATCGAAAACGGCAGCGACAACTGCCCCAATACGGCCAACCCCGGCCAGGCCGACAGCGACGGCGACGGAATCGGCGACCTCTGCGACAACTGTCCCGGGACCGCCAATGCCGATCAGGCCGATGTCGACGCCGATGGCCAGGGAGACGCCTGTGACCTGGACAACGACAATGATGGCCTCCCCGACAGCTGGGAACTCGCCCGTGGGACCAACCCCTACGCGGCCGACAGTGACGGCGACGGCTATGACGACCGCTTCGAGGTGGTCCATGGTCTTGACCCCCTCTCCCCCAGCATCGCCTCCCCCCTGACTTTGAGCGTCGACCCTGCCGTCGTGCCGGCGGACAACCCCGGCTTCACCGTCCAGACCCAGGCGATCGGCGCGGGAAGCTGGGTTGTCCTCAGCCTCCATTACAGTGCCAACGGGGATCAGGTTCTGGATGCCGACGAGTGGCCGATCACGACCGAGATCATTCTGGATAACCGGGCCGTGGACGTGGAGGAGTTCACCAATGACGAGGATCCCGAGTACCAGGCCATCGCCTCGAGCTTCCGTGGTTTTGACGAAGGGGGTCGGCTGGGAGCGGGGATCTACATCGTCCGGGCCGAAAATGCTCTCGGGGAGGTGCGGACAGCCGCCGTTCAGGTGACCGACCCCGGGGATGCCATCGGCGCCATCTCAGGCACGCTGCGCGACGATGCCGCCGTCCCTTCTCCGGTGGCCAATGCCCTTGTCTTCCTGGGGGCTCCCGATCCAGCCGATCCAGAGGATTTCCGGCTGGTCGTCTTCGGCTTTACCGATGCCCAGGGGAACTACACCCTCCCCTTGGCCGAACCGCTCACTGAAGAGGTCCTGGTGGCCATGAAGCCGGGACGGGTCCCCGCTGCACCCGTGCCGGTAGGATTCTTCGGCGGGCCCGGCACTCTCAGTCGAGACCTGACCATCCACCTCCCCACGGCGGGGGTCACCGGCCGGGTTGCCGATCTCGACGGCCAACCGGCGGCCCACGTCCTGGTCTGGGCCGAAACGCAGGAGCAGGAAGTCGAAACCTACACCGACCGGGACGGTTACTATACGCTTCCGGTGCTGGCCGGCAAGGAGTGGCGGATCGGCACCGATTCCACCCCGGAATTCTTTGTCGTGCGCACCTCGCCCGACCTGCAGTGGGAAAAGACGATTTTCGTGAACGGATCGAGCATCGTCAATTTCGTCGCCACCCGCACCACGGCCCTGCTGGAGGTGTCGGTCAGGACCGAAGATGACCTGCCGGTGCAGGAGGCCAACCTCTGGGCCAATACTTTTCAGGGTGAGTACCTCAGCTCCAACGGTTTCACCGACTCGACCGGCCGTCGCACTCTTGGCCTGCGGGGAGGGACGTGGATGGTCGGGGTCGGCAGCAGCGACGAGGGGGTGCAGGTCGGGGGTGTCACCGTCGACCTGGTCCCGGCCGTTTCGCAACAGCTGACCATCGGCGATTACGAAGTGCAATCAGTCGAATTCAGACTCTTTTATGCGGACGGCGAAGTCACCGGGATGGTCGAGAGGGGTGACGGGAGTGCGGCCGAATACCTGGAAGTGCACGCTTTTACCGACGATGGCCGCCACGGCCCGGCCCCGCAGCAATCGGTCGGCCAGCTGGCGGTGAACTTACGAACCGCCGAGGACGGCTCTTTCCGCCTGCCGCTTCTCAGCGGCACCTGGCATGTCCAGGCGCACGACTGGGAGGCGAACAAGCATTCCCCGGTGGTGACGTTTACCTTGAGTACGGACGGCAACCACGTCATCGAAGAAGGGGAACGCGTGCAACTTGGCTCTCCCCTGGTCGTCAACCTGGATAACTCCTGGCACTGCGGCAACGGCGTCCTCGATGCCGACGAAGTGGAGATCGACTGCGGCGGCAGCTGCGGCGCCTGCTACCCGGTGGCTGATTTCGGTTTCTCTCCGACGACGAGCTACTGCCAGGACGTCGGCTTTTCCGACAGCTCCTACCACCCCAACAACTCCCTTTCCATCGTCGCCCGGGAGTGGGACTTCGATAACGACGGCGTCACCGATTTCAGCGGATCTTTTACCAACCGCAGTTTCCCGGCCGCCGGGTTGTACCCGGTGACCCTGAAGGTGACCGACAATACAGGGCGCAGCAGTTCGATCAGCAAGGATGTGATTCAGGTCAACGGCGCGCCCATAGCCCATGCCGGAGGCCCGTACACCATCGACGCCGGCCAGCCCCTCTACCTGGATGGTTCTGCCTCTTTTGACCCCGATGTTTGCGACAGCATCACGGCCTATCACTGGGACATCGGCGGAGCCCCTTACGATTACGAAACGACCAGCACCGGCTCGACCGTGATGATCCCCTGGGCGCAGCTGGCGCACCTGCCGACCGCAACCCCGGTCGAAGTGCGACTGAAGGTCGCCGATCATGCCGGTGCTTCCGATTTCTCATGGAATTTCACTTACCTGACCATCGGCTCAGGCAATCAGCCGCCGGTGATCGGCGGCATTCCGCCCGCTGGAGTCACACGCAATGCCCTCTACAGCTTCACTCCGACCGCCAATGACCCGAATGCGGGCGATCTGCTGACCTTCAGCATCCTTAACCTCCCCGCCTGGGCGAGCTTCGACCCGGCCAGCGGAACCCTCTCCGGCCAGCCGGGTGCGGCTGACGTCGGCACCTGGGGGGGGATCGAGATCAGTGTCAGCGACGGCGAGCTCATCGCCTCCCTTTCCCCCTTCGCCATTACCGTAAGCGCTTTTGCACCGCCGATGGAAAGTCTCTACAGCGCCGCCTTCAGCGGCCAGGCGGTGATCGACAGCGGCATCCCGGGACAGACCCGCCCGGCCGTTCCCGGCGATGAAATTGCCGCCTACGATCGGCAGGGGGTCCTCTGCGGCCGGGCCGCGGTAGAGGAGGGCGGCAGCTTCGCACTGACCGTCTACGGCGACGACCCCGTCACCTCCGAAGACGAAGGGGCGGCGGCCGGCGAGGCACTGGCATTCCGTCTCTGGGACAGCACACGGCAAAAGGAGCTGCCGGCCCGCACCCTGCAGCCCAACGGCAGCCGGCAGGCGGTAACCTGGAGCGACAACGGCGGCGGCACGGTCGACCTGCACGGCCTGGCCCAGCAGCATATCGGGGTCTTTCGCAAGATGGCCGATGGCAGCGCCCGCTGGTACACCGACGCCGACGGCAATGGCCAGTGGGGTGGACTCGATTTCACCCTGACCGGCTTCGGTCTTGCCACCGACAAGATCGCCCCTGGCGACTGGAACGGCGACGGCTTGCTCGACCCGGGGGTCTTCCGCAGCGTGAACGGCCAAGGGTGGTGGTACTTCGACACCAACGGCAGCGGGGTCTGGGAATCGGGTATCGACCAGGCGCTGCAGTTCGGACTTGCCGGCGATATCCCGATCGTCGGCGACTGGAACGGCGATGGGGTTTCGGATTTCGGAGTGTTCCGCAACAAGAACGGTCAAGGG
>JACZKF010000178.1 GCA_014860175.1 Desulfuromonadales bacterium
GCTCGGTAGATGTCGAAAGGATCGGCCGGCAGGGGACCGGAGAAACGCTGCGAGAGGACGACCTGAATCACATCGCCGGCCCGGACGTACTCCTTGCAGTTCTCGACCGCCGCCCGGAAAGTTTCGGGGGTGAAATTAGGCTCCAGCGCCACCTCGGGAGCAGCGGGGCGGATCGTTCGCGGCGGCAGAGGCGCCCGCAGCTGGGCGATCAGCGCCTCAACCTGCGCCACCCCTCGGTGCCAGGCCGCCTCCGGCTCTTCTCCGGCCTGCAGGTGGACATTGCACACGGCCTTGATCTTCTGCCGCATGTTGTCGAAGATGAGGAGGTTCTCGGTCAGCAGGAAGCAGCTGTCATAAGCGCCGATCTGCCGAGGGTTGGCATCGGGGAGCCGCTCGATGAAACGCACCATGTCGTAGCCGAGATAGCCGACGGCGCCACCGAAGAAACGCGGCAGACCCGGGAGCTGAACGGGGCGATAGGGGGCCAGGAAATCCTTGAGTTCGGCGAGCGGGTCGAGGCTGTCGCCGGCCCGGAGCACCGTCTCCCCGACGACGATCTCGAAACGGGTTCCCCGGCTGCGAAAGAGTTTCCCCGGGCCACTGCCGAGAAAGGAGTAGCGGGCCCACTTCTCCCCCCCTTCTATCGACTCCAGCAAAAACGAGGTACGTCCATCGTCGATTTTGCGAAAGGCGGAAACCGGCGTCTCCATGTCAGCGAGAATCTCTCGGTAAACCGGTATCAGATTCCCCTGCGTCGCCAGGCGGCTGAATTCATCCTGCGAAGGGAAGTACATCGGTGTCGAACCCCCGGAATTAAAGTGGGCTACAGTAGCATGCAGGTCGGCAGAGCGTCAAGGCAGGCGGAGACCTCAACCTCCTCGGCACTCGAGCCCTGTACAGTTGCGGGACGGTTCAAGGGTAGAGTCGGAAGATCTGCTCGGCGATGCAGGCGGGCTTTTCCTCACCTTCGATTTCGATCGTGAATCGGTAACGGATTTGCGCCCCACCCGCCACCGTTTCGATTCCCAGCACGAGGGTGCGGGCGCGGATGCGGACCCCGACAGCGACCGCAGCGGGGAAACGGACCTTGTCCAGTCCATAGTTGAGCCGTCGCTGCATGCCAGGGTAATGGGCGGAAAAATAGTCTGGCCGATTGCTTCCGGTGAGATAAGGGAGCAGCGATAGGGTGAGAAAACCGTGGGCGATGGTCGTTCCGAGGGGCGAATCGGTGGCGGCGCGGGCGGGGTCGGTGTGGATCCACTGCTGGTCACCCGTCACTGCGGCAAACTGATCGATCCGATCTTGATCGATTTGCAGCCAGGGGCCGACTGCGATCTCACAACCAACCTTCGGCCGATAGCGGGCAATCAACAGGTCGATGGCCGACATGGGGACTCTCCGGAAGCATGCGTCACCTTCGCCGGGTCGACGGTCAGGGTACGAAGGTGCATCGGTTTGGGGAGTTGGGGTTCAGGCGTGGCCGGACTTCTCGAGCAACCCCTCCTCCATCAGCCAGCGGCGGATACCGGGCAACTCGCCGCGAAACTCGTCCAGCATCTGTCTGGCCTGGCTCTCGGTGAATTTTTCGTCCAAGCCGTTGTGGCTGATCAGGTTGGCCTCGAGCATGGCCGTAAACAGATCACCGACCTGGTCGAGGGGACGACCGGACGCCTCAGCAAGAATCTCGAGAATCATGTCACGACGAGTCATAGCGACCTCACCTGGCC
>JACZKF010000179.1 GCA_014860175.1 Desulfuromonadales bacterium
TTCTTGTTCAGGGTACCGGTGGAGACCGACAGACGTTCGATCAGCTCGCTCTTTGTCATAACTACCAACCTCCTTATTCGACTCCAGACCACAGAAACTGCAAGCCAAAACTCCTCTCCTGCAGCCCGCGCTGCAGTTGGCTCACCGTCTCGGTGATCAAATAATCCAAAATCCGCCCCTTGCTCTTGGGGGGATAGACGACCTGGGGTGTTCCTTCAATGCCGCCGAGTTCGGCGGCTACTTCAATGGCCGTCGGCAGGTTGCCGAGGGAATCGATCAACCCGGCATCGAGAGCCTGCTGACCGGTGAAGATGCGCCCGTCGGCCAAAGCGCGCACGGTCTCGAGATCGAGGTTGCGCCCTTCGCTGACGTCGGTGATGAACTGCCGGTGAACATCGTCGATCAATCCCTGCAGCAGTGCACGATCGGCAGGCGACAGGGGCCGAAAGGGGGAACCGATGTCCTTGTGATCGCCGCTTTTGACGACGGTCGTATGCAGGCCGATCTTGCCGAGGAGTTCCTGGATATTGGTGAACTCCATGATGACCCCGATACTGCCGGTAATCGTCCCTGGATTGGCCACGATCTGTTGCGCCGGGGCGGCGACATAGTAGCCGCCGGAAGCGGCGACCGCCCCCATGGAGGCGACGACCGGCTTGATGGCGGCAATTTTCTTTACTTCCTGGTAAATTTCCTGAGAAGGACCAACCCCGCCGCCGGGTGAGTCGACCCGCAGGACGATCGCCTTGATCCCGTTGTCATCGCGGAAGCGGTGGAGATTCTCGATGGCCTCGCGGGAAGAGGTGATCACACCGGTGATCTCCACGACCCCCACTTTTTCACCAAAGGAAAAAGCGGATCCTCCGCCGGTCATTCGGCTGACCAGCAGGATCAGCGCGAAGAAGAGGAGGAAAATACCGCCCAGAATGGACAGGGCAATCAGGAAGGGGCGGTTGCTCATGACAACACCGGACGAAACAGGGCCTCCACCCGAAGGTGGAGGCCCATAGACCTAGCCAGGTTATTCTTCGTCCTTGTCGGCGCTGGCTTTACCAAGAGCGCCCTGCAGCAGTTCGCCGAAGTTGGAAGTCGCCTTCCGCTGGGCGCCGAGGTAGGCGTCCACTTCCGCTTTATCTTTCTGATCGGACAGCTGTTTGATAGAGAGAGCGATTTTGCGCTCGACAGTATCGACGTGCAGGACCACCGCTTCCAGATCGTCACCTACTTTGGCGAAGGTCTTGGGAGTGTCGATCTTCTCCTTGCTGATCTCGGAGACGTGGATCAACCCTTCGATCCCTTCCTCAACTTCGAGGAAGATGCCGAAGTCGGTTACCGAAGTAACCTTCCCGCGGACGATGGTTCCCGGGGTGTAGCTGCGGGGGATAATCTGCCAGGGATCCTGCTGGATCTGCTTGATCCCGAGGGAGAAGCGCTCGTTTTCCCGGTCGATGTTGAGGACGACCGCCTTGACGATGTCCCCTTTCTTGTACAGTTCCGACGGGTGCTTGACGCGCTTGGTCCAGGACAGGTCGGAGATGTGCACCAGACCGTCGATCCCTTCGTCGACGCCGACGAAGATCCCGAAGTCGGTGATGTTCTTCACTTGTCCTTCGATGACCGTACCAATCGGGAACTTCTCGCCGATCACTTCCCAGGGGTTGGTTTCCGCCTGTTTCAGACCGAGGGAGATGCGCCGGTTGGGGATGTCGAGGGCCAGTACCAGGGCCTCGATCTCGTCGCCGATGTTGAGGATCTTGTTGGGGTGCTTGACCCGCTTGGTCCAGCTCATCTCGGAGACGTGGATCAGACCTTCGACCCCTTCCTCCAGTTCGATGAATGCCCCGTAGTCGGTCAGGCTGACTACTTTCCCCTGCACCCGGGCACCGACCGGGAACTTCTCCTCCACCGCCAGCCACGGATCGGGAGCGATCTGCTTCAGGCCGAGGGAGACGCGCTCGCGCTCACGGTCGAACTTGAGAACCTTGACTTGAATCTTGTCGCCCACCGCCAGGATGTCGGAGGGGTGATTGACCCGCCCCCAGGACATGTCGGTGATGTGCAGCAGGCCGTCGATGCCGCCGAGATCGACGAAGGCGCCGTAGTCGGTGAGGTTCTTGACCACCCCTTCGACCACTTGCCCCTCGGACAGGCCGAGCAGCGTATCGGAACGCTGGCTTTCGCGCTGCTCCTCCAGGAGTACCCGGCGGGAGAGGACGATGTTGCCACGGCGCTTGTTGAGCTTGATGATTTTGAACTGGAAGGTTTCGCCGAGCAGCTTGTCCAGATTGCGGACCGGCCGCAGGTCGACCTGGGAGCCCGGGAGGAAGGCGCTGACACCGATATCGACGGAAAGCCCGCCCTTGATCCGGCTGATGATGCGCCCTTCGACTGCAGCCCCCTCTTCCAGGGAGTTCCAGATTTTCTGGCGGTCGGCTTTCTCCTTGGAGAGTCCGATCAGCCCATTCTCGTTTTCGGTGCGCTCGAAGAGGACGTCGATCTTGTCGCCGACCTTGACTTCAATTCTCCCGTTTTCGTCGTTGAACTCGCTCAGAGGAATCATCCCCTCCGACTTGTAACCGACGTCGACGATGACCGAATCGGGGTTGACCTGGACGATGGTCCCTTCGACCACGTCGCCCACGTTCAGCTCCCGGATGCTTTTTTCAAACATCTCGCTGAAGCTCTGCTCGTTTTCGCCGAACTCGTCATCCAGTTCGGGATCGTGTTGAGTGCTTTCGTTTTCCACCATTAAGATGCTACCCCCTAGAGGTT
>JACZKF010000180.1 GCA_014860175.1 Desulfuromonadales bacterium
CTACTGCAGCGGCCTGCTGGCCATCGGCGATGCCGCCGGTTTCACCCTTTCCACCGGATTCCGGGTTGAAGGAGTCAACTACGGCATTGCGTCCGGCATCGCCGCCGCCGAGGCGGTGAAGAGCGCGAAAGAGAGGAAAGATTTTTCCCACCGGGGGCTGGCCATTTACCGCAACTTCCTGAAAGAGCAGGGGGTGCTCGGCGATTTCGAGCAATTCAGGCATGCCCCGGAGATGTTCAAGATCTCCCGCCTCTACCAAGAGTACCCGGACATCGCCTGCCAGTTCGGACAGGCGCTGTTCGGCGTCGAACCGGAGCCGAAGAAGGGGGTCTTCACCATGCTCAAGGGTGAACTCAAAGGGAAGATTTCCTGGCCGCAGCTGGCCAGGGACCTGTTCGCCGGATGGAAGGGGCTATCATGAGTGTCAATGACAAACTCCTCAAGACGCGCTTCCTGGTCGACTCGGGGACGCCGCACATCAAGGTTGACCATTCCGTGTGCGCTGAGTGCCGGGACGAACCCTGTCTGGTGATCTGTCCGGTGGAGTGTTACAAAAAAGAGCAGCAGAAAGTGACTTTCAGCTGGGAGAACTGCGTCGAATGCGGTTCCTGCCGGGTGGTCTGCAGCAAGGGCGCCGTCTCCTGGGACTATCCTCGGGGCGGTTTCGGGGTCTGTTTCCGGTTCGGGTAAATCGCCGAGGAGAAAAATCGGATGAAGATTGTCGTTTGCATTAAAGAGGTCCTCGACGTGACCTTCCCCTTTGCCCTCGATCCGCAGGGGCTGCGCCCCCTTGAGGAGGACGTTTTCCGCCGGGCCAATCCGGCTGACTGCGGTGCCGTGGAGGTCGCTCTCAGCATCCGGGAGAAGCTCGGGGGGGAAGTGGTTCTGCTCGGCTACGGTCCGCAGCGGGTGGAAAGCACCCTGCGCGACTGTCTGGCCATGGGTGCCGACCGGGCGGTCCGGGTCTGGGACGAGCGGGTCGATGCCGGTTCCCAAGCCAAGGCGCACATCCTGGCCAGGGCGGTGCAGGCGCTCGGGGCGGATCTCGTCCTGTGCGGAGCCCGGTCGCTCGACGAGGGGAGCGGCGAGACGCCGGCGGCCCTCGCCGAATTCCTCGGTTTCGCCCAGGTCACCGCGGTGACCGACCTGGAAATCGCCCTGGATGGGAAAAAAGCTACCGCCAGCAGGAAACTCGAAAAGGGGCGGCGGGTGGCCATCGAATGCCCCCTGCCGGCGGTGCTGGCCCTCGAAGAAGGGGTGCAGCAGCCGCGTTACGCCGCCTTGTCGAGCCTGCTCGAGGCGAAGCGGGCGCAGGTCGATCTGCTGGACCAGGAGCGGCTCGGGCTCGATGCCGCCGAGGTGAGACGGCTCGATTCCCTACGCCGGCAGGTTCGCCGGGCGCTGCCCCGACCGCGGCCGAAAAAGACCTTCAACCTGGAAAGCGGATTGACCGCCGAGCAGCGGATGGAGCTGATGATGTCGGGCGGTGCGCGGCAGAGCAAGAGCGACCTGCTGGAAGGGTCGCCGCAGGACGTGGGGCGCAAACTGGCCGATATTCTGCAGGAAAAGGTGCTGAAAAAATCGTAGAAGCCCCGTCCGGGAGTGGTGCCTCACCTCCCCACCTGCCCAGACGAAAGGAAATGCCATGTCGCGTTTGCAAGGCAAAGTCGCCCTGATTACCGGCGCCGGTTCCAACCCGGGGCTCGGCTACTCCATCGCCCTCCGTTTTGCCGAGGAAGGGGCCAGGCTGGCGATCTCGGACATCAATGAGGAGACGCTGCGCCTGTGCGAAACGGCGATCAGGAAGATCGGCGCCGAGGTGATCGCCTTCCGGCAGGATGTGACCTCCGAGCCGGGCTGGGCGCAGGCGATGGACGCCATTCTCTCCAAATTCGGCCGATTCGATGTCCTGGTGAACAATGCCGGTATCGCCATCCAGAAGCCGATCGAAGAATTGACCCTCGCCGATTATGAGCGGCAGATGTCGGTCAACATGACCAGCGTCTTTCTCGGCACGCGCGCCGCGATTCCCCACCTGCGCAAGGCGGGCGGCGGCTCGATCGTGAATATCTCCTCCATCGCCGGGCTGGTCGGCATTCCGGGGGTCTCCGCCTACTCCACCAGCAAGGGCGGCGTGCGCCTGTTCAGCAAGACCATCGCCATCGAATGCGCCCGGGACCAGATCCGCTGCAACTCCCTGCATCCGGGCATCATCGAGACCAATATCCAGAAGGGCTCCCTCACCGACAATCCGGAGCAGTACCAGGCGATCAAGGCCTCGGTCCCCCTCGGCCGCATGGGCTCTCCCCTCGATGTCGCCAACTGCGTGGTCTTTCTCGCCTCGGACGAAGCCAGTTACGTGACCGGCACCGAGTTGGTGGTGGACGGCGGCTGGTCTTCGATGTGACCGGCC
>JACZKF010000181.1 GCA_014860175.1 Desulfuromonadales bacterium
CGTCATGAAAGGGATGACCGATGTCCCTCTGGAGAAGATCTTTCGCGGGGTGGCGCCGTTTCTGGTCGCCGACGTGGTTCAGGTCGCCTTCCTGATCGCCTTCCCGGCCATCACCATGTTCCTGCCCAATCTGATGAAGTAAATAGAAGGGGAAGCACCCTCGCCTTTTGGTTGCGGGTGCTTTTTTTTCCCTATAGGAAAAAGGCAAACGATGTTATAGAATCAAGGTTACTTTGCAGTAACGCCGCAGACAACTTCCTCCCGGTATCGGACCTGGAGGAGTCTGGTTAGAAAACATTGTTCCAAGTTGAAAGGAGCGCGAGATGAGCAGAAAGTTCTTGGGCACATGGATCGTCGGCATGTTCCTGTTGTTAGCCGTTCCCACCACGGTCCTTGCGCAGCAGCCGATTGTGTTGACCTTCGCCCAGATGAATCCGGAGACCGCCTACAGCTCCATCCACTGCGTCGAGCCGTGGGCCCGTGCGGTCGAGGAGGCCACCGGCGGCAAAGTCAAAGTCCAGATCTACTACGGCCAGACCCTGGCCAAAGGAAAAGACCTCTGGAACTCCACCAAGCTCGGCATTGCCGACATGGCCTGGATGTTCCATGGCTTCTGGCCCGGCATGACTCCGCTGGCCGACGTCGTCAGCCTGCCGGCACTCCCGTTCGATACCGCGGAAAAAGGGAGCGGCGTCTTCTGGAAGCTGTACGAGAAGTACCCCCGGATGCAAAAAGAGTTTGACGACGTCAAGACTCTGCTCGTCTTCACCAGTGAGCCGTACTACCTGATCACCCGCGACAAGCCGGTCACCAAGCTCGAAGACCTCAAGGGGATGAAGATCCGGATGACCGGCGGCCCCCCCACCGACCAGATGAAGGCCCTCGGCGGCGTGCCGGTGCTGATCCCGATGCCCGACACCTACCTGTCGATGCAAAAAGGGGTCATCGACGGCATGGGCGCTTCCTGGGAGCCGATCTACGGCTACCGTCTGTATGAAGTGGCCAACCACTACACCCAGACCCCGTTCCCGGCCGTCTACTTCTCCATCGGCATGAACAAGAACAAGTGGAACAGCCTGCCCAAGGACGTCCAGGACGCCATCATGAGCGTCAGCGGCTACGAAGGGTCGAAGTTCTGGGGGAAAAACTTCTGGGACATCGCCAAGGACGCGACCATCGCCCGGGCCAAAGAGAGTGGCAAGGAGATCAAGCTGAACACCCTGGCTCCGGCAGAGCTCAACCGCTGGATCGAAATCGGCGGCAAGCCGATCTGGGAAAACTGGATCAAGGAC
The DNA here is from genome assembly GCA_014860175.1 of Desulfuromonadales bacterium. GTDB lineage: Bacteria > Desulfobacterota > Desulfuromonadia > Desulfuromonadales > JACZKF01 > JACZKF01. The sequence goes on from JACZKF010000181.1 coordinate 1,293, forward strand.
ATGGAAAAGAAAGGGTACCCGGAAGCCAGAGAGGTCCTGCAGACTCTGCTGACGCTTTCGGCTGAGAAATAAACCTGTAGTCAAGGGTGCTCAGGGGAGCCAACACCGGCCGCATTGAGGCCTGTGCTGACACCCCTTGAGCACCCTTTTTTTGCCCAAAACCCCCTTTTAATGCGACCGGGATATCAGAATGAGCGATATTATCGAAGAGGTGGAAGGCGGATCCGGCAAGTTCGAATACCTGACCCGGGCGATTGCCGCGATCAGCTCCCTGACTCTGTTCCTGATGATGATGCTGACGGCGGTTTCCGTCGGTTTCCGCTACTTCCTCAACAGTCCGGTAGCCGGCGACACCGA
>JACZKF010000182.1 GCA_014860175.1 Desulfuromonadales bacterium
GCCTACGGCCACGAATGGGCGCGGATGATGGTCCTGCTGCAGGGGATGCAGGGGCTCGGCAAGCCCGGCATCAGCATCTATTCGACCACCGGCGGCGCCCCGGCCAACTGGGATTTCTACTTCCCCGGCTATGCCGACGGCGGCATCGGCGGCGGCAGCGCCGGGCCGAGGGAGCTCGGTCCCCGCGGCTTCCCCGACCGTCCGACCCAAAGTTCGGTCCGCCAGCGCATCAATCGAGCCGCCTTCCCCGAATGCGTGACCGAAGGGAAATTTACCTGGCGCGGCGTCTACGGCTTCTACGGCCAGAGCGCCCAGCAGCAGTTCCAGGAGATGAGCTACCCCTTCGAAGGCTATTCGCCGGTGAAGATGATCTTCCGCCAGGGGGCTTCCTACATCGGCACCATGATGGATACCAACCGCTGGGCGCGCGCCTACCGCCACGAGAGCATCGAATTCGTCGTCAACCAGACGATCTTCAACGAGCCGGAGGCGCGTTTCGCCGACATCATCTTCCCGGTCTGCACCAACTTCGAGCGCAACGACATGGGGGAGTGGGCCCGGATCTCGGGCTATTCGCTGCACCTGGCTCCGACCAACGCCCGGGTCATCTGCTTCCAGCAAAAATGCATCGAGCCGCTGGGCGAGTCGAAGACCGATTACCAGATCTTTGCCCTGCTGGCGGAGAAACTCGGCATCAAGCAGCAGTTCACAGAAGGGCGCGACGAGCTCCAGTGGTGCAAGCGGATGTACGAAATCTCCGATCTGCCCAAGGTCATGACCTGGGAGGAGTTCAGCAAGAAAGGGTATTACATCGTCCCGGTCCCCGAGAAGCGCGACGTCAAGCCGGCGATGCGCTGGTTCGCCGAAGGGCGCCCGATGGACACTCGCGACTGGGGGCCGGGGATCGTCGACCGGCCGGTCAACGACGGCCGCGGACTATCGACCCCTTCCGGCAAAATCGAGTACGAGGCCCAGAACCTGAAACGCTTCGATGCCAACGATGAGGAGCGTCCGCCGGTCCCTCACTACATCCCTTCCTGGGAGGGGATCAACAGCACCGAACTGCTGAAAAAATATCCGCTGCAGCTGATTTCACCGCATCCGCGCTTCAGCTTCCACACCCAGATGGACGGTAAGGATCTGTGGAACGAAGAGATCATCCATCATCGTCGCCTCATCGATGGGTACCGCTACTGGGTCCTGCGGATGAACAAGAAAGATGCGGCGGAACGCGGGCTCAAGGATGGCGACCTGATCAAGGTTCACAATGACCGCGGAGCGGTGATGTGCGCCCTCACGGTGACGGAACGCATCATCCCCGGTGTCGTCCACTCATACGGCTCCGGCGGCGGTTATGATCCGCAGGGCGAGCCCGGCAATCCCAAGACCGTGGACAAAGGCGGGACCATCAACCAACTCGTCCCGTCGAAATTCATGTCCAAGAACTGCGCGGGGATGGCCCCTGGGTCTTGCCTGGTGCAAGTCGAAAAATGGGAAGGGAGCAAATAAACATGGCACGTTATGGATTCGTTGTTGATCTGGACCGCTGCATCGGCTGCTACAATTGCCAGATTGCCTGCAAGGACGAGCATGTCGGAAACGACTTCTCTCCCATCGCCAAGCCTCAGCCGACTTTCGGCCACTTCTGGATGGGGATCAAGGAGCAGGAGCGGGTTCTCTCTTCCGCCCGCATCCGGGTCTATTACTACCCGCACATGTGCAACCAGTGCGACGACGCTCCCTGTCTCAAAGCCGCTCAAGGGGGTGCCGTCTACAAGCGCGACGACGGGATCGTCATTATCGACCCGGACAAATCGGCCGGCCAGAAGCAACTGGTCGACGCCTGCCCCTACGGCGCCATCTTCTGGAACGAGCAGCTCAACATCCCCCAGAAGTGCACCTTCTGCGCCCATCTGCTCGACCAGGATTGGCAGCTGCCGCGCTGCGTCCAGACCTGTCCGACCGACTGCCTGATTTTCGGCGACCTGGACGACCCGGAAAGCCGGATCTCCAAGTTCCTGACCACCCGTCAGGGCGAAGAGCTCTATCCGCAGTACCAGACCAAGCCGCGGGTGACCTTCGCCGGCCTCCCCAAGCCGGTCGTCTCCGGCATCGTGATCAAGGGGGACAATCAGGAAGGGGGGTTCGAGGCCAAAGTGGAGCTGGTCGGCGCCAGCGGCAAGAAACGGGAGCTGCAGGCCGATGGTTTCGGTGAGTTTTACTTCAACGATGTCGAGCCGGGCAAAGGGCAGTTGACGGTCAATCTGGCCGGTTATGCCACCGTCAATCTGGAAGTCGAGGTCGGTGCCGACGTCACCGCTCTGGAAGAGATCGTCCTGCCCAAAAAGTAAGGTGGCGCGAGACACCCGCGGCTGGCAGGCCGCGGGTGCCTCTTGTGCTTTGTGTTAGGTGCTCAGGGGAGCAAGGACCCTCTCCTCCTTCCTCGGACGAACCGCAGTTTGACTCGTCTGTGCTTTAACCCCTGGGCACCTTTTTTTCCGCCTCAAACGACCGGGATATCAGATGAGCGACATTATCGAAGAGGTGACAGGCGGATCCGGCAAGTTCGAATACCTGACCCGGGCGATTGCCGCGATCAGCTCCCTGACTCTGTTCCTGATGATGATGCTGACGGCGGTTTCCGTCGGTTTCCGCTACTTCCTCAACAGTCCGGTAGCCGGCGACACCGA
>JACZKF010000183.1 GCA_014860175.1 Desulfuromonadales bacterium
GCTTTGCCCCCTTCCAGAGGGCTAAGTCCATCGGGTTGCGCTTCTGCTCGCCGGGGGTAATGCGCGCCCCGGCCCGCATCTCCTCCAGGTTGCGCTTGGAGAGTTTGAGGTAGTCGGGAAAGCTCTCCACCGCGTAGTAGACGTCGCCGTCGGCCGGATAGGCGGCGCCGCGCTCGATCAGCCGCTCGATCAGGGCGATGATCTGCGGGATATGCTCGGTCGCCTTCGGCTGATGGGTCGGCAGCTCCAGCCCGAGGCGGGCCATGTCCTCGTCGAAGGCGCGAATGAATTCTTCGGCCAGCTGCCGGCTGTCGATGCCGCGCTGGTTGGCCCGGGCGATGATCTTGTCGTCGACGTCGGTGTAGTTGCGTACATAGGTCACCTGGTAGCCGGCAAACCTCAGATAGCGATAGACGATATCGAAGACGATATTGGCCCGGGCATGGCCGATATGGCAATAATCGTAGACCGTCACCCCGCAGACATACATCCCGACCCGGCCGGGGACCAGGGGGCGAAACTCTTCCTTGCTGCCGGTCAGGGTATTGTAAACGCGCAGGGGCATGAAAAGACCTCTCCTTTAACGGTTTTCAGCCATGTCGGGCCAGAATTTTTCTTAATAGCACAACCGGAGAAGAATTGAAAGGAAGCGCCGATTGCCCACCCCCGATTCGGGCGGATGGCCAGAGACGACCGGAACCGGCCAGATCACTGCCCGAAGCTCTATCCGGCGACGCCGGAATCGCTCCCCCCTTTGGCCACCCAGGAGTCGCGCAGGGTGACCGTACGGTTGAAGACCAGCCGCTCCGCAGTGGAGTCTTGATCCCGGCAGAAATAGCCGAGCCGCTCGAACTGCCGCGACCCGCCATCGACGGCGGCCAGCCCCGGTTCCAGCCGGCAGCCGGTCAGCACCTGGAGGGAGTCGGGATTGAGCAGCTCCTTGAAGTCGCGCCCCTTTTCTCCGCCCGGGTTGGCGACGGTGAAGAGCCGGTCGTACAACCGGACCTCCGCCTCCAGCGCATGGGGGGCCGAAACCCAATGGATCGTCCCTTTGATTTTACGCCCCGGCGGGTTGGCGCCGCCGCGAGTCGCGGGGTCGATGCTGCAGCGCAGCTCGCTGATCTGGCCGTCGCCGTCGCGCACCACCTGCTCGCAGCGCAGAATGTAGGCGCCGCGCAGACGCACCTCGCCCCCGGGAAAGAGGCGGAAAAAACCTTTCGGCGGCGTTTCGAGAAAATCGTCCTGCTCGATAAAGATCTCCCGGGTAAAGGGGACCTTGCGGCTCCCCAGAGCCGGGTCGCCCGGGTGGTTAGCCACCTCGAACTGCTCCACCTCGTCGGCCGGAAAGTTCTCCACCACCACCTTGAGCGGCCGCAGGACCGCCATCGCCCGCGGCGCCGACCGGTTCAGATCGTCGCGCACGCACTCTTCCAGCACCCCCATGTCGATCAGGCTGTCGGTCTTGCCGACGCCGATCCGCTCGCAGAAGGTGCGAATGGCCGCCGGCGGGTACCCCCGCCGCCGCATTCCGACCAGGGTCGGCAGGCGCGGATCGTCCCAGCCGCCCACATGCCGGCCGGTGACCAGCTCGAGCAGCTTGCGCTTGCTCATCACCGTGTAGGTGAGATTGAGGCGGGCAAACTCGATCTGCTGCGGACGGGCCGGGACGCTGCAGTTGGCGATGAACCAGTCATACAACGGCCGATGGTCCTCGAATTCCAGAGTGCAGATGGAATGGGTGATCCCCTCGATAGCGTCGGAGAGCGGGTGGGCAAAATCGTACATCGGGTAGATGCACCAAGCGTCGCCGGTGCGATAGTGGGGGACGCGCTGAATCCGGTAGAGGACCGGGTCGCGCAGATTCAGGTTGGGGGAGGTCACGTCGATGATCGCCCGCAAGGTGTGGGCGCCATCGGCAAACTCCCCTCTCCGCATCCGCCGGAACAGGTCGAGATTTTCCGCCACCGACCGGCTGCGGTAGGGGCTCTCCCGTCCCGGCTCGGTCAGGGTGCCACGGTACTGGCGCACCTCCTCGGCCGAAAGGCTGTCGACATAGGCCTTGCCGGTGCGGATCAGCTCTTCGGCCCACTGGTAAAGCTGCTCATAGTAATCGGAGGCGTAAAAAAGGTGTTCTCCCCAGTCGAAACCGAGCCAGCGGACCGCCTCCTTGATCGCCTCGGCGTACTCGACGCTCTCTTTTTCCGGATTGGTATCATCCATCCGCAAATGACAGCGGCCGGCAAAATCGGTCGCCAGACCGAAATTCAGGCAGATCGATTTGGCATGGCCGATGTGCAGATAGCCGTTGGGCTCCGGTGGGAACCGGGTCACTACCTGCTGGCGGCGCCCGCTTTGCAGATCGTCGGTAATGATGGTACGGATGAAGTTGGCGGCAGGGGCAGTTTCGTTCATGGCTGGGAAAATACCTTTTCACTGGAATGAGTGGCTTCTCTGACCGGCGCCGCCCCCCTCCTGGCGGCGACCGCCGGAGGAGAGATCAGAGACTCGGCTGCTCCCCGAGGTCGGGGCGCTGCAGAAGAACGACCGCATGGGCGGAGATCCCTTCCCCCCGCCCCTCGAAACCGAGCTCTTCGGTCGTGGTCGCCTTGACATTGATCCGCTCCGGGTCGGCCCGGCAGGCGACGGCGATATTTTCCACCATCGCCCGGATGTAGGGGGCCAATTTGGGGCGCTGGGCGATGATCGTCGCATCGAGGTTGCCGATGGCGTAGCCCTGCCCGTCGGCCAGCGCCATGACTTCACGCAGCAGCTTGAGGCTGGAAATCCCTTTGTAGGCCAGGTCGGTATCGGGAAAGTGCTTGCCGATATCGCCGGCACCCAGCGCCCCGAGGACGGCATCACAGATGGCATGCAGCAGGACGTCGGCATCGGAATGGCCGAGCAGGCCGAGACGATAGGGGATCTCCACCCCGCCCAAGACCAGCTTGCGCTCGGCCGTCAGGCGGTGCACGTCATAGCCGTGGCCGATGCGGATCATCGCTCTCCTCCTGCCAGAAAGGCCTCAGCCAGAACCAGGTCCTCGGGCGTGGTGATCTTGATGTTGCGGTAACTCCCCTGGATCATCGCCACGCAACGACCGAGCCGTTCCACCAGGGAGGCATCATCGGTGCCGCGAAAGCCGTCGCGAAAGGCCGCCTCATGCGCCTCGCGGATGAGGCTCAGAGTGAACCCCTGCGGCGTCTGAGCCTGCCACAAGCGGCCACGCTCGGGGGTGGCCACGATCCGT
>JACZKF010000184.1 GCA_014860175.1 Desulfuromonadales bacterium
CGCCTGTCCCTTTGTGCGGTCATGAGAGCAGCCCGTCGGCCGCCGGATCTAATCCAGAATGCGCGGGGTGATGAAGATCAGCAGCTCCCGGCGCTCGGAACGCTTGGTGGACGACTTGAACAGATGGCCGACGATCGGCACACTCATAAGCCCCGGCACGCCGTCTTTCCCATCGCGCTGCACCTCGACGAAAATGCCGCCGACCACCGTCGTCTCCCGGTCGCGGATCAGCACCTTGGTCGTCGCCTGCTTGGTGTCGATGGCCGGGGCCGAGCCGATGCCGGTCGGGACATCCTCGCCGCGCGAATCGTTGGAGGCTTCGATCTTGAGGAAGATGGTCCCGTCCGGGTTGATCTCCGGGGTGACCGTCAGCCGTAGTTCGGCCTTCTTGAACTCGGTCTCCACTTTGCCGTTGTCGTCCACCGTCTGGTAGGGGATCTCGGTCCCCTGGGCGATGGTGGCAGTGGCGCCGTTGACGGTGGTGACCCGGGGAGCCGAGATCACCTTGCCGTCCCCGGCCGTCTCCAGGGCGGAGATGCGCAGGTCGAGGACGGTGGAGTCGATGCCGAGGCGGCCGAAGGTGATGCCGGAGCCGAGCCCGGCGGTGCCGGAGCCGCCGGCCGCTGCCGACGGCGGGATCAGGAAACTGCCGCCGAGACCGAGATTGATCTGGCTGATGTCGCCGGTGCCGCCGCTGTCGCTGCTGTGGCTGATCCCCCATTTGACGCCGAGGTCGCGGGTGAAGGTGGTTGTCGCCTCGACGATGCGCGCTTCGATCAGCACCTGCCGCTCCGGCAGATCGAGGATGCGGACCAGCTTGCGGATTTCCGGGAAGATGGCGGGGATGTCGGTGATGATGATCTGCTTGTTGCGCTTGTCTTCGGTGATCTTCCCCCGCTCCGTCAACAGCTTGGCGGCCGCTTCGGCGACCGTGGCGACGTCGGTGTAGCTGACGTTGACCACTTCGGTGACCAGGGTCTCCAGCTTCTCCTTGGAACGGGCGGCGGTGAGCTGCGCCTCGTCCATGGCGTTGATTCTCTCCAGCGGCATCACCCGCACCACGTTCCCCTCGGAGATCATGCCGAGCCCCTTGATCTCCAGCACCAGGGCCAGCGCCTGGTCCCAGGGGACGTCGAGGAGCCGCAGGGTGACCGTCCCCTTGACCTCTTCACTGGCGATGATATTGAGGTTGCTGACCTCGGCGATCAGCTGCAGGATACTGCGCACGTCGGCATTGTCGAAGACCAGGGAGATCTTCTGCCCCCGGTAAAGTTTCGCCGTGCCGGCGGCCGGAGCCGACGGGCGGTCAGGTCCGGCCAGGGCCACCGGCTCGGTCAGCCGCGCCGGCTGCACGGCCGGGGCGGCCAGCGGTCTCGGCGCTTCCGTCACCGGCAGCCGCAGTGTCTCGCTGCGCACGGGGGCGGCCTGGGCAAACTCCCGGTTATCGACGACGAACAGCAGCTTGTTGCCGTTTTTCTGCAGCCGGTAGGGGACCGACCCCTTCAGTTCGGCCGCAAACCGCACCTCCTGGGTCCCTCCCCGTTCGGCCACCAGATAGGGGGGTGATGGTCCGCACGGCACTCGGGAAGGCGGTGGCGTCGATGGTGCGCCGCAAGGCGCGGCTGATTTCGGCGTTCCGGATGCCGAAACGGATGGTCTGGCCATCGGCGACCGGCTCGATCACTTCGGCCGCAGAGGAGAGGTCGATGGTGAGAATCGACTCCCCGCCATCGACCCGAAAACCGACGTCCTGAACGGTCACCGCCGACCCGCTGCGGCCGCTGCTCTGG
>JACZKF010000185.1 GCA_014860175.1 Desulfuromonadales bacterium
GGGCGAATCTGAGCGAGGCCGACCGCCGCCTTCGGCTGCAAGCCCTGGCCGCAGGGAATAGCCAGCTTGGGCGGCCATTGCCAGCACTGTTTTTCCTCTATCGGCTACTGATGATTTCCGGCGGCGGGTCAGAGGAGCTCCTCCGGGAGGCCCATGCCTTACTGCGGGACCGGCTCAGTGATGCCGATCTGGCCGAAGCCGCCTTCCTCTTCGGTGGTACCCCCATTGGCGAGGACGCTCGCCTGCAGAGCGCCCTGCGGGCTTTTTCCCGGGGTGACCGGACGGAGGCGCGCCGGTTGGCTGCCGAGGTGGTGCGCAGCCCGGTTCCGTTTCCATTTCGCCGCGATGCCCTGCTGCTGCTGGAGCGACTGGCCAGTGATCTCGAGTTGGAGCGCACCATCGGCGTTATTCTGCCGTTGAGCGGGCGTTACGGCACCTTCGGGACGCTGGTTCGCCGTGGCATGGAGTTGGCCGAGCAGGTCCACCACGATGGTACCGTGCGCTTTGTTTTCGTCGATTCTAATGCCGACCCGGAACGGTCAGCCAGGGCCGTCACGGAGCTGGCCGCCGCCGAACGGGTGCTTGCCATCGCCGGCCCGCTCACCGGGGCGGCGTCGGCCGCGGCGGCCGCCCAGGCCCAGCAGGAGAGAGTCCCGCTGCTGACCTTGTCCCAACGCGACGGCCTGCCGGAGACGGGTGATTTCGTCTTCCGCAACTCCCTGACCGCCCGCCTGCAGGCCCAGACCATGGCCCAGTACGCGGTGGAGAGGGGGGTGACCCGATTTGGCATTCTCCTCCCCGACAACAACATGGGGAAGGAGATGGCCGAGCTCTTTGCCCAGGAGGTGGTCCGGCGCGGTGGCCGGGTGGTCGCCCAGCAGAGCTATGCAGAAAATGCCACCGACTTTCGGGCGCAAGTGGAAATGCTGCTCGGTGTGGCGCCGGGAACAGCGGCCGAACGAAAACCGCGACCCCCTTTCGAGGCGCTGTTTATTCCCGATTATGCCGATCGCGTCTGCCTGATTACGCCGCAGCTGGTCTACTATGGGCTCGAAGGGGTGCAACTGCTCGGAATAAACGGCTGGAATTCGCCCGAACTGCTGCGGGGCAGCAACACTTTCGTCGAAGGGGCGGTGTTTCCCGACGGATTTTTTCGCGCCAGCCCCGATCCTTTGGTCAAGGAATTCGTCCATCTCTACACGGAAAAGCATGGGGAAGAACCCTCGATTCTGGAAGCCCAAGGGTTCGATGCCGCCGGGATTCTGTTGACCTTGCTGGCCGATCCGCAGGTCAGAACCAGAGAAGCGCTGCGCGATGCCCTCTCCCGCCTCAGCGGCTATTCCGGCGTGACCGGCTCCACCAGCTTCAACCCGCTGGGAGAAGCGGAAAAGAGACTCTTCCTCTTGCAGGTGCAAGACGGTAACATCGTACCGGCCTACTGAATTCGGCCCCCATTTGCCATTTTCTCCGCCCTCTCACCCGCAGTGACCGACCGGGCTCGGCGGCGAAACTGCAACGGTTAAAAATCCCTTTTTATATTCAGTGCTTGGCCTTGACGGGCACAAGGTATTATGCTATCCTTATGAACTGTGGAATCAGAGGAGAACCTAAAAATGTTCAAGATCGGCGATATGGCAGTCTACCCGGCCCAAGGGGTCGGTATCATCGAGGCGATTGAAGCCAAAGAGGTTGGTGGCGGAGCGCAGCAGGACTATTACATCCTGCGGATCGTCGATTCGGATATGACGATCATGATTCCCGTATCCAATGCTGATCTGGTCGGCATGCGGTGTCTCATCGACAAGACCCGGATCGCCTCCATCTACGACATCCTGGAAGAGAAGCGCCTCATCGGTGGCGGCATTGCCTCCTGGAGCCGGCGCCAGCGCGAATACAACGAAAAGATCAAATCCGGCGATCTGTTTGAGGTTGCCCAAGTGTTGCGGGAACTTTACCAGATCCGGGTGGAGAAGGAACTCTCCTACGGAGAAAAGAAGGTGCTCGACCTCGCCCGCAAACTCCTGATCAAAGAGATTGCCCTGGCCGAAGGGGCTGAGGAGGAGGAAGTCGCTCAGCGGGTGGAGAAAATTTTCCTGCACTGAAGCTGGTTTTCTGCCCGGCAGCCTCTTCCCGACAGCGGCCCGGGTCCGGCCGCCGGACCCATCCCTCACATGAATGCCACCGTTCTGGTTCCGGCCGCCGGCACCGGCAGCCGCATGGGCACCGGCCTCAATAAGCAGTATCTGCAGTTGGCCGGTCTCCCTATTCTGATTCATACTCTTCTCCTTTTCGAGAAGCACCCTGCCGTTCAACAGATCATCGTCATCTCGCCGCAACAGGAGATCTCCTACTGCCGGCGCGAGGTTGTCGAGCGCTTTGGCTTGCGCAAAGTCCTTGCCGTGGTGGCCGGTGGCGCCGAACGGCAGGACTCGGTGCGTCAGGGTCTGCAGGCCTGCCCTGGAAGCGATGGAGACATCGTACTCATTCACGATGGGGTCCGCCCCCTGCTGCCGGTGGAGCTGATCGACCAGGTGCTCGCCCGGGCGGCCGAGGTGGGGGGGTGCGTGGTCGGGGTCCCGGTCAAGGACACCATCAAAG
>JACZKF010000186.1 GCA_014860175.1 Desulfuromonadales bacterium
GATTTGCCTGCCGGCGCCAGTAGAGAAAGATGATGTAAACTCCGACCAGAATGGCCACCAGCAGCAGCAGCCCCTCCACCAGGATGAACCAGTCGACCCCCCCCTGGATCAGTTCGGGGCTGTATTTTTCGGCCAGCGTCCGTAACCGGGCATGGCTGCGCACGAACCAGAAGATCCAGAAAATCACCACCAGCACCCACAACAGCTGGATGCCGATGAGCGCGAACAGGGGATTGATCAGGCGGGCCAAACGTTTCATCCTTTCTGTGTACCATTTCCCCCTCTGTCCGAACAAGCGTCTTGCATCGGAAATTTTTACAGAAATATTACATTAATGCCCCCCCTGATTTGCTACATTGGTCACAAGCTCGCCCGATTTGGCAGTCCTCCCAGAAAGGATTCAGGCATGACCCCCACTCTCACCATCGGCCGCTACACGGTACCCTTTCCCCTCATTCAGGGGGGGATGGGCGTACGCATCTCCGGCGGCAACCTGGCTGGACATGTGGCCCGCTGTGGCGGGATCGGCCTGATTGCGACCGCCGGCATCGGACTGAACAGTCCTCACTACGATGGGAGCAACTTCTTCACCTCCGACCCCCTGGCGTTGGCCGATGAAATCCGCAAAGCCTATGCCATCGCTCCGGACGGCGTGGTCGGGACCAACTGCATGGTGGCGGTGACCAACTACGATGAGATGGTGCGGGCCTCCTGCGCCGCCGGGGCCAAGATCATCGTCAGTGGCGCCGGCCTCCCGCTGAACCTGCCTGAACTGACCGCCGACTGGCCGGAGGTGGCGCTGGTCCCCATTGTCTCCTCGGTCAAGGCGGCTGAACTGATTGTCCGCAAATGGCAGCGCTACGGCCGGCTTCCCGACGCCGTGGTGGTCGAGGACCCGGACACGGCCGGTGGTCATCTGGGGGAGAAGATGGAAAATATCGGCTCCGGCGCCTATGATCAGTACGCCACCGTGCGCGGGGTCAAACAATATCTGCGCGATGTCTTTCAGGCCGAAGTGCCGGTGATCGCCGCCGGCGGCATCTGGGACCGGGAAGATCTGCTGTATGCCCTGGCCCAGGGTGCCGACGGGGTGCAGATGGCCAGCCGGTTCGTCTGCACCGAAGAGTGCGATGCCGACGACGCCTTCAAGCAGGCCTATCTCGACTGCGGCAAGGAGGATATCGGCCTGGTCATGAGTCCGGCCGGGCTCCCTGGCCGGGCCCTCATTGGTAATATCGAGGCGGTGCGCGAGCGCGATATCAACCTCGACGTCCATTGCCCCTCGGGGTGCCTGAAAAAATGCACCTACAAGAGCGGCCAGGAGCGCTTCTGCATTGTCCACGCCCTCGACCGGGCCCAGCGCGGCGATGTCGAGACCGGCCTGGTCTTCTGCGGCACCAATGCCTGGCGGGCCGACCGTATCACCACCGTGCGGGAGATTTTTGAAGAGCTGTTCCAGGTTAGCCTCGACCCGGTCTCGGCTCGCACTTCCGAACTCCACGCCTGAGCCGTTCCTCGCCTCGACTCGCGCCCCCTGCAGAGCTGCTCCTGCACGGGGCGTTTCTTTTTTCTTCCCGGCCTCTGGCAAATCCGTGAGCAATGACCGTCGCCGGTTGTTCTGCGGGAGGCTTAAGTCCTTGCCTCTGCCTCGAACCCTGGTGTATCATCCGGATTTTCTCCCCCGGGTTTTCGCCGGGCAGCACAAGGAGCTGGAATGACGGAAAAGACCGCCGAGTTCATCCCCAAGTGGATCGCCTGGGAGACGACCCAGCGCTGCAACCTGAGCTGCGTCCACTGCCGCTGCTCGTCCGAGATGACCTCTTCGCAGGGGGATTTCACCACCGAGGAGGCCTTTCGCCTGATTGACGACATCTGCGAGGTGTCGACGCCGGTGATGGTCCTCTCCGGCGGCGAGCCGCTGCTGCGTCCGGATATCTTCGAGATCGCCCGCTACGGCACCGGCAAGGGGCTGCGCATGTGTATGGCGACCAACGGCACCCTGATCACCGACGCTGTCTGCGCCCAGATGAAGGAAGCCGACATCAAGATGGTCTCCCTGTCGCTGGACGGCTCGACGGCGCAGATCCATGACGATTTCCGCAGCTGCCCCGGGGCCTTCGACGGCGTCGTCCGGGCCGCCGAAACCCTCAAGCGCAACGGCATCAAATTCCTGATCAACTCCTCCTTCACCAAACGCAACCAGCACGATATCGGCGCCACCTTCCATCTGGCCAAGAGCCTGGGAGCGACCGCCTGGTACATGTTCATGATCGTCCCCACCGGCCGCGGCGAGGAGATCATGAACGAACTGATCACCAAAGAGGATTACGAGGAGATCCTCTCCTGGCACTACCGGCAGGAGAAGCAGGAGGACGAGATCCTCATGCGCCCTACCTGCGCCCCGCACTACTACCGCATCGTGCCGCAGATGGCCAAGGCCGAAGGGGTCGCTTTCGAGCGCCGCTCCCTGACCTTCTCCACCGGCGGCGGCAAGGGGTGTATCGCCGCCCAGACCATCTGCCTGATCGACTGCTTCGGCAACCTCAAGCCGTGCTCCTACTTCCATTCCTCGGTCGGCAACGTGAAGCAGATCCCGTTCCGCGAGCTGTGGTTCAACAGCCGGGTCTTCAACGACCTGCGCGACAACAGCAAGTACAAGGGGAAATGCGGCGAGTGCGAGTTTGTCAACGTCTGCGGCGGCTGCCGGGCCCGGGCCGACGCGGTTTACGGCGACTACCTGGAGGAAGAGCCGTTTTGCAGCTACATCCCCCCGCGCACCCGCAAGCGGATGGAAAAAGAAGCGGCGGAGCTGGCACCTGAGTAACAATTTTAAATTTTGAATGTTGAATTCTAAATTGGAATCGAATTCAAAATTCAAAATTCAGAATTCAAAATTTCCCTTCTGGAGGCAATCCGATGTCCAACTATCCATTCCTCAAAGCCTGCTGGGGTCAGCCGACCGATTTCACGCCGGTGTGGCTGATGCGCCAGGCTGGACGTTATCTGCCGCAGTACATGGAGGTGCGGCGCAACTGCACTTTTCTGGAGCTGTGCAAGACTCCGGAGCTGGCCGCCGAGGTGACCATCCAGCCGATCGACTACCTGGGAGCCGACGCCGCCATCCTCTTCTCCGACATTCTCACCCCGGTGGAGCCGATGGGGCTCAAGCTCGATTTCGTCCCCGGGCCGGTGTTCGAAAATCCGGTACGCACCAAGGCCGATATCGAGGCGCTGCGGATCCCGGTGATGGAGGAGGACGTCCCCTATGTGCTGGAGACGATCCGCATCCTGCGCCGTGAATTCGAGGGGCGCGTCCCCCTCATCGGTTTCGGCGGCGCCCCCTTCACCCTGGCCTGCTACATGGTCGAAGGAAAGGGGAGCAAAGACTTCGCCCAGATCAAGAAGATGATGTACGGGGCCCCCGAGCTCTACGCCGCCCTGATGGAGAAGATCACCGAAATGGACCGCCAGTACCTCAACGCCCAGATTGCGGCCGGGGCGCAGGCGATCCAGATCTTCGACACCTGGGGGGGGATCGTCTCGCCTCTGGACTATGAGCGTTTCATTCTCCCCTATACGAAAAAGCTGATCGACGGGCTCGATCGTCAGAACGTCCCGATCATCCACTTCGTCAAAGGGTCCGGCACCATGCTCGAGACGGTCAAGAAAGCCGGCTCCGACGTGGTCGGCCTCGACTGGCACATCGGTCTGGGGACCGCCCGCGATCTTCTCGGGCCGCAGATCGCCGTGCAGGGGAACCTCGATCCGACCGTCCTCTACGCCCCCAAGGCCCACATCCGCCAAGAGGTCAAGCGCATCCTCGACGAGAACGCCGGTCGCCCCGGGCACATTTTCAACCTCGGCCACGGCATCCTCCCCAACGTCGACCCCGAGCATGCGAAGTACATGGTCGAATGCGTACACGAGTTGAGTGGGAAGTAGATAGATCACGGCTGAAAGGGTCAGGCAATTTTGAATTTTGAATTCTTAATTTTAAAATTAATTCAAAATTCAAAATTCAGAATTCAAAATTATGCCCTCTGATGACAGCGCTATCGCACTCATCTTGCTCAACATGGGCGGCCCCGACTCGATCGAGGCGGTCGAGCCGTTTCTTTATACTCTCTTCTCCGACCGCGATCTGATCCACCTGCCGGCGGGGGCGCTGCTGCAGCGCCCCTTCGCCCGGCTGC
>JACZKF010000018.1 GCA_014860175.1 Desulfuromonadales bacterium
GCTCCGGACGACTGGGAAGCGAGTGCCCTGCACAATTTTGAAAAGGGGGTGACGGAGCAGTCTTCGCTGGAGCCTATCGGCTCCGCAACCTACCTGCGTCTGATGCGACCGCTGATGGTGGAAACCGTATGCCTCAAGTGCCATGGCTCACAGGGATATCAGGTGGGAGATGTCCGCGGCGGGATCAGCGTTTCGATTCCCTGGCAACCCTACCGACAGGCACTGCTCTCCGCGCTGCCCGGGTTCGGGCTGGGGTATGGCGGTCTATGGCTCCTCGGCCTGACGGGAATCGTGGTGGGCCATTACCACCTGCGGCGGCATCTGGACCGCCTGAGCCAGGTCGAATGCACCCTGCGCCAGAGCGAGGCCCGATATCACGGCATGTTCGCCAACAATCACGCGGTGATGCTCCTCATCGACCCTGCCGATGATCGCATCGCCGATGCCAACCCCGCTGCCTGCGCCTTCTACGGCTATTCCCAGGATGATCTTCGGGCGATGAAAATCACCGATATCAATATTCTGTCCCCGACACAGGTGCGGGAGGAAATGACTCGGGCCGAAGCGCTGGCGCAAAATCATTTCCACTTTCGCCATCGCCTGGCCAACGGTGAGATACGCGATGTCGAGGTCTTTTCCGGTCCCGTCGAGATCTCCGGGCAGAACTTGCTGTACTCCATCGTTCATGACGTAGGCGAACGGCGCAAAGCCGAGGAAGGCCTGCGACTGGCGAAGTTTTGTATCGACCACGCCTCCATCGGCATCTTCCGGATAAATGAGGATGGCAGCATTGCGGAAGTGAACGATCAGGCCTGCCGGAGCCTCGGCTATAGCCGAGAGGAACTACTCGCCCTATCGATTCTGGATATCGACCCGCGTTTCTCCCGGGAGGGTTGGCTCCAGCACCGGCAAGTCATAAGGGAAAAAGGCTCAGGCTCCATCGAAACTCTCTGCCGCCGCAAGGACGGTTCAGTCTTTACCGCCGAAGTCACCATCAACTATTTTGAACTTGGGGGCAGATCCTTTTTCTACTCGTTTTTTCAAGACATTTCCGCCCGCAAAAAAGCCGAGGAAAAACTCAACTTTAAAGCGCGCCTGCTGAACGTGGTCGGGCAGGCAGTCATAGCCACCGACCGCAATGGAGTTATCACCTATTGGAATCTGGCGGCCGAAGGAATTTATGGCTGGCCGGCTGCCGAAGCACTCGGCCAGAATGTGCTGGACATCATTCCGACGAATGTCACACGAGCTCAGGCGGAAGAGATCATGCGGACCCTTGCTTTGGGCCAAAGCTGGACGGGTGATTTCGAGGTTCAGCAGCGAGACGGAACTATTTTTATCGCCCATGTTACCGATACTCCGATTCGGGATGAGGCAGGTCTGCTGGTCGGAATTATCGGCATCTCTTTCGACATAACCGAACACAGGCGGGCAGAGCAAGAGCTGCGGAAGCTGAGCTTTGCCGTGCAGCAGAGTCCGGTGTCGGTGATGATTGCCGGTCTTGAGGGGGAGGTTGAGTACGTCAACCCCAAATTTTCCCAGACCACAGGGTACACACTCGACGAAGTCCGAGGGCGCAATCTCCGAGTACTGCAGTCGGGGAAAAGCGCAGAGGAGTATGACCACCTTTGGGAGGCACTTGTCGCGGGTGAAGAGTGGCATGGAGAATTCCATAGTAAAAAGAAGGATGGCACCCCTTTCTGGGAGCTGGCATCGATCTCTCCCGTTCGCGATGCCGCCGGGACCGTTACCCACTATGTCGCTATCAACGAGGACATCACCGAGCGCAAACGAAATGAAGCACAATTGGGGTTTCAGGCGACGCACGATGCGCTGACCGGCTTGGCCAATCGAACCCTCTTGCAGGATCGGTTGGAGCAGTCGCTCCATTATGCCAATCGTTCCGGGCGCCTGGTTGCGGTGCTTTTGCTGGATCTCGACCGCTTCAAAATCATCAACGACAGTCTCGGCCACGATTTCGGCGACCAGTTGCTGTGCGCTGTGGCGCAGCGGTTACAACAGAACGTGCGCGAGGCCGACACGGTGGCTCGGCTGGGCGGCGATGAATTCGTCGTCCTGCTGGCGGAGGTCGCCGAAGACCAGGACGTGGGGCTGGTGGCGCGAAAAATTCTCGACCGTCTGGCCTTGCCCTACCGGATCGGTGACAGGGAGATCACGGTCACCGCCAGCCTCGGCGTCAGCCTCTACCCCAAAGATAGTGGGGACGGCACCACCCTGATCCGCGACGCCGACATGGCCATGTACCGGGCCAAGAGAGATGACAGTAGCAACTATGCTTTCTATTCCCCGGAAATGAACCAGCGAATCCTCGCAACGCTGGAGCTTGAGAGTGCATTGCGGCAAGCTCTCGAACGGGAGGAGTTTTGTCTGCACTACCAGCCCAAAGTCGATATGGCCAGCGGCCTTGTCGTTGGCTGCGAAGCGCTGGTTCGCTGGCACCACCCACAGCGGGGGATGGTTTCGCCGGCCGACTTTATCCCTTTGGCCGAAGAGACGGGGCTGATCGTGCCCCTCGGCACCTGGGTCCTGCGGGAAGCCTGTCGGCAGGCAAAAGCCTGGCAAGACCAGGGAATGCCGGAGCTGTGCGTCGCCGTCAACCTCTCCGCGCGGCAATTCCGCAAAGGAGATCTCCCCCAAATTGTTGGGGAGGTTCTGCACAGCACCGGACTCGACCCGCGCCTGCTGGATTTGGAGTTGACCGAGAGCATGGTCATGGACAACCCCACCGAAGCGGTGCAAACGATGCAACACGTTAAAAATTTGGGCGTGAGCCTGAGCCTGGACGACTTCGGCACCGGCTATTCAAGTCTCAATTACCTGCGCCACTTTCCCGTGAACAGCCTTAAAATCGACCGCTCTTTCATCCGCGACGTGGCCACCGATCCAAGCGGTGCCTCCGTTGTCACCAGTATCATTGCCATCGCTCATAACCTGGGGCTGATCGCCGTCGCCGAGGGTGTCGAAACGCGCGAGCAGCTCGCTTTCCTTGCTGGCTGCGGTTGCGACATATTTCAAGGATATCTATTCAGCAAGCCCTTGCCGGCAGAGGAGTTCGCTGATTGCTGCGCGAGGGCCGGCGGCTGGCTGGCTAAACGAACTGGCTCGGAGGGGACCCCCATCCTAGAAGTCAGTGCCCTAAAACACTTTCACGGCAGTCTCGGTAGCGGAATTTTTCAGACATGAAAAAAGGGCCATTTCGTCCGCGGGATGAAATGGCCCTTTTTTCATGTCAGGAGCTACGAGATCCCGGCTGAATTTCCTGGAAAAAATCCGATAAAGCTCATGAGACGATTAGTAGAAACATGGATCGTCGTCGCTCCCACAAGCGAACCTCTAACCTAAAACTGTCCCAGAAAAGGGAGAAGGCTCTTTAGCCCATCAACTTCCAAGCTTCTTGAAGTGTTCTCCATATTTTTTGTCTAACTCCAGGACATGTCTCATGAACCAGTCCCGCAAAAAAACGAGGACGCTCTGAGGTACAATGGCGTCCCCTTTGAAGTGCTGATCACGGAATTGGGCCAACTGATCCCGAAAGTATTGATGCTGCTTCTTTTGAATTTCCAGCCCCAAAAATTTATTTTTCTCCAGGAGTGTTTCCTCTTCCGCGAAGTGGACCTCCACGTAAGCGACAAGATCCCGGAAAAGTCCATTGAGAAATTCGGGATCACGACCCTGCTTTTCATTGTAGATGTGAACATTATTAAGAAGGCTGAAGAACTTCTGATGTTGCTGGTCCATTTCTGGGATGTAGACGCTGAACTGGTCCTTCCATTTGAAAAACTCCATGTCTTCTCCTTTAGTAGTCGAATCGCTTTGCGATAAATCACCCACAGCAGCTAAGCGATCTCTTTGATGGGGAAGGAAGATCTGGGCAGGAATGCCCATAGGAGGCATCACTGCACAGCGCAAGAAAACTTTATCTTTTTTGAACTCCAAAATAGCACAAATAATGAAAAGATAGCGTGGATCATTCCCTGTTGCGTGAAACTAAAAAGTTGGAAGAAACGCGCTTCACTGATGCTAACCTGCGCTGTTTCCGATTTTAAGTAGGTCTAATTGACCGATGATTTTCCTGATGCCAGTTCATTCAATGCTCAGATAACTTGGAAATTGAGGGGAATATGATTCAATCCGCGTCCAATCTCACCGTTGTCGACTTGTTCGGTATCGAACAGCAAAACATGGAGGGGTTTCGTTCCCTTTTCGAACATGCCGCCGCCGGAATGGCGACGGCCCTCCCTGATGGCAGTCTGGTGCAGGTCAATCCAGCCTTATGCCAATATCTCGGGTACTCACGATCTGAGTTGGCGAACCTCACCGTTTTCGACATCACCCATCCTGAAGATCTGGACCAAACCCGAGAGATGTACCTTGCGGCCAGCGAAGGAAAATGCATCGCCCACCAATACCGCAAACGATACCTGCACAGGAACGGTTCCATAGTCTGGGGCATGACCACCGTGGCCTGGGTGAGAGACAGTGTCGGCCGGCTGTCCTACTGCCTTGCCCTGGTCCAGGACGTCACACTCCACAGGGCCGCCGATGACGCGCTTCAGGCTCGTGAGGAAATCTATCGGACCCTGGTGGAAAATGTCGATCTGGGGATCGCGCTAGTGGACGAGGACCACAAGATCATCATGGTCAACTCGGCCAGGGCTCGGATGTTCGGCCGTGCGGCAGAGTTTTTTCCCGAAAAACGATGCTTTCAGGAGTTTCAGCAAGGTACGGAGATTTGTGAGGATTGCCCCGGCGCCCGCGCCCTGCGGTCAGGGAAGGCCGAATCGCGGACCACTGAAATACGGCTGTTGGATGGTCAGCGGCTCATCACCCGGATACGCTCTTTTCCGGTTTTTAATGCAGAAGGTCGGGCGGACCGATTCATTGAGGTGTGCGAGAACATCACCCCGCAGGTGGAAGCAGAGCAACGATTGCAGGAGAAACAGAAGAGGCTCGAATTTTTTGCCAATTACGATCAGGTGACGGGACTGCCGAATCGGTTTCTGCTCTTTGATCGGGTAAAACAAATTATAAGCAAATTCTGTCCCCCTGCAGCCCGGCCACTGCTGTTGGTCGTTGGTTTAAATCGCTTCAAGAGAATCAATGAAACTCTCGGCTATGAAGTGGGTGACCAGGTGCTGACTGAGGTGGGCCGGCGCCTGCAGGGTTGTATTCGCGGCAGTGAAACGGTGGCCCGCACGGGCAGTTGTGAATTTGCCCTGATCCTGGAGGATTGCAGGGAATTTCGATTCTCCGTCGCGCTCGCTGAAAAGATTATTCAGATCTGCAGTCAACCCATTACTGCCGGCGGGCAGGAACTGTTCCTGTCCGCCAGTATCGGCATCAGCCAGTTTCCCGACAACGGAACAGCGCCGGGCGCCCTTCTGAAAGCGGCCGAAGTGGCTCTGGCCAAGGCGAAAACCGAGCCAGGAGGCGGTTATCGGTTCTACACAACCGACCTGGATGCCCGTGCACAAGAGCTTCTGCAGATGGAATCCTGTTTGGCCAAGGCTTTGGTACAGGAGGAATTGCTGCTTTATTATCAGCCGCAAATCGATCTGCGCTCGGGTCGTTGGATCGGCGTGGAGGCTCTGCTGCGCTGGCAAAGGCCAGGGCACGGTCTGGTGTCACCGGGGGAGTTCATTCCGCTGGCCGAATCCACAGGACTCATCCTGCCAATGGGAGAATGGGCTCTTCGCACCGCCTGCGAGCAGGCCGTGGAATGGCAGCGCCAAGGGCTGCCTCCCATCCGGATGGCCGCTAACATCTCCCCCCGGCAGTTCCATCAAGCTGGATTGGTCGAGCAGGTGCAGCGCATCCTGCAGGAGACCGGGATGGACCCCCACCTTCTCGAAATTGAAATCACCGAAAGCACCATCATGAACAATATGGAAAGAGCCATTCAAACCATGCAGGAAATCAACAAGTTGGGTGTAGGACTGGCCATTGATGATTTCGGGACCGGCTACTCCTCCTTGGGAGCCCTGCAGCTTTTCCCTATTCAAAAACTCAAGGTTGATCAGGCTTTTGTTCGAAATCTGACCACTGATGGCAACGCCGCCGCCATTACCACCGCAGTCATCGCCTTGGCCAAGGCGATGAAGCTGGAAGTTATTGCCGAAGGGATCGAGACTGAAGAGCAGTTGGCTTTTCTGCGCAAGAAGAAATGCGACCAAGGCCAGGGTTATCTGTTCAGCCGTCCCATTCCGGCAAAAGAGTGCTCATCTCTTCTAACTCAGCGAAACAGGTTTGTATGATTTATTTAAACAGTGGCGGCTGTCAAAGAAAACCGAGGCAAGAAATAGAACAAGAAGGCGCTGTCTCAGGAAGGCGCCCTCCTTGTGAATGAAAGCACAAATATAGTTTAAAGGACCGTAAAGCAGGTGTCCACAGCCGCCAACAGGTCCTTGCTCTTGACGGGCTTGGTCAGCACCTGGTCCATGCCGGCGTCCAGGCATTGCTCCCTGACCTCGCGGCTGGCATGGGCTGTCAGTCCAATGATGCAGGTCCGCTGGCGTCCTCCTGTTTCCTTTGCGCGGATCGCCTGTGTCGCCTCCATCCCGTTCATGTCCGACATCTGCAGATCCATGAATATAACATCGAAATTCCCGTCCTGCCATTTCTCCACGGCTTGCCGTCCGGACTCGGCGGTGTCTGGGTGCAAGCCGCGCTGGGCCAGCATCATGGTGATTATTTCCCGAATCATCGGCTCATCCTCGGCGAGCAGGATGCGGGCGGCGGCATTTTCTTTGCCGGAATCGGCCCACGAGATTTCAGCCGCTGGGGCGCTTGGTTTTTCGACTCTCCGCAGGGGAATGGTAAAGGTAAAGACGCTCCCCTCCGCAGCCCTGCTCTGGACGGAAATCTCGCCCCCCATCAATTCGACCAACCCCTTCGATATCGCCAGCCCCAGGCCGGACCCGCCGAACTGGCGGGTGAAGGAGCTGTCCACCTGGCTGAAATTCTGGAAGAGCAGATGGTGCTTTTCCTCCGGGATGCCGATGCCGGTATCGGCCACGGCGAATGCCAGAAATTCACCGCGGGTTTGCACGCAGACGCGGATCTCTCCCTGGTAGGTGAACTTGACGGCGTTACCGATCAGATTGATCAGTACCTGGCCGATCTTGTCAGGGTCGCCGGCCACCATCTCGGGGGTGTCATCGGCCACCTCCATTTCCAGCCGCAGGTTCTTCTCCCGCGCTGGGAGAGTGAACAGATCGACCGCCGCGCGCACAGTGTCCCTCAGATCAAAAGGCTCTTCTTCGATAGCCACCTTGCGCGCTTCGATGCGGGAGAGGTCGAGGATGTCGTCGATCAGGCTGCGCAGGCGCTGGGCCGACTGCTCGGCCATCCCCAGCAGGTGGCGGCGTTCGGGACTGCGGTCGATCTGCAGCAGATATTCGATGGCGGCCATGAAGACGGTCATCGGGGTGCGGATCTCATGGCTCATGTTGGCCAGGAACTCGCCTTTGGCCTGGCTGGCTTTCTCGGCGGAGGCCTTAGCGTTCTTCAGGTTTTCCTCGACGTCTTTCATGGCCGAGATGTCCTGGAAAACCGTGACGGCCCCAACCTGGTCACCGGCCTCGCTTCGCACAGGCTTGGCGCTGGCAAGGATGAACGTCTGGCTGCCGTCGGCGCGGGTGACCAGGATCTCCTTTTCCGTGACCGTCCGCCCGGCGAGAGCCTGCGATAAGGGCAGCTCCCACTCCGCAATCGGCGAACCGTCCTGCAGCCACAGGCGATATCCGCCCCGCGGGACGTGCGCATCTCCGGTGACCGAACCTCCCAGAATGCGCTCCGTCTCGTGGCTCATCAGCATGAACTCTCCGGCAGCGTCGACCACGACCACGCCGGCGGGCACCGAATCGAGAACGGCTTGCAGGTAGTCGCGGGTCTTCTGAACCTCTTCCTCGACCTGCTTGCGGTCTGTAATGTCTTTCGCCGTCCCGAACCATTCGATGATTTCCCCCTTTCCATCCAGCCGCGGAATCGCGCGGGAGAAGGTCCATCCCACGCTGCCATCCGTACGCAAAACCCGATGTGCCCGCTCGAAGGTGCTCCTGGTCCAGATCGCTTCATCGATAGCGGTCATGACCTGCGGCTGATCTTCGTGAGGGATGTATTTCAGCAGCCAGTTGCGGCTCGGCTCCTGGGTATCGGCGATGAAGCCCCGGCCAAGGAGCTGGCGCATTTCGCTCCAGTCCGGAGCCATCCGATACACCACGTCGGAGCTTGCCGTCACCAGCGCCCGGAAGCGCTCCTCGCTCTCGGCGAGCGCCTGCTGCATCCGGACCTGCTCGGTGACATTCCGCAGGATATGAGCCGCGGCGATCTGCCGCCCCTGGGCATCCCAAACCGGATTGAAGTGCAGATCGTAAATCCGTTTCTCCAGCTCCGAGCCGAAATCCATCCTGACCTGGAAGGATTCCCCGGCCAGCGCCCGGCTCCATAAATCCCGGGCCTTGCGCTGCTCCTCGGGCCAGGGGGCGAGGGCCTCAATCATGCTCGTGCCGACCTCGATGTCCCGCCCCCACAGGGTCTTGAACTCCCGCCGGTAGGCATCATTGAAGAACAGGTACCGGAACTCGCCGTCTTCCGCGGCGATCATGTCCTCGGTTCCAGCAGCGATCCCTTCGATCAGGGCGAGCGCCCGCCTCAGTTCGTCGGCTTTTTCCGCTTGCGCTTCCTGAGACTTTCGCCCCTGCGCCAAGGCCGCATCGCGTTCTTCTGCCAGCCGGCGAACTTTCTCTTCAAGGGCCGCGATACGGGATTTCTCAGAAGGCACTGTTGTTCCCCTTTTTCCTCGGGTGAATCCGTTTGATTGTATCGGATTCATCGACTTTTAGATTATACCGGGGGGGAGGCGCCTGAGAAGCTCGGGAAGATTTTCGAGCCTTTCAGACGGGTCGCGGATACGCCAGTACGGCGGCAGCGGCCTGGGTCTGACCATCTCCAACGAACTGAAGGCGCGGGGGCAGTGTCCGGGTGGAAATTGGGCAAAGGGAGCACGTTTTCTTTTACCCTGCCGATTATAGGGTGAGTCAGTCGCCCCGTACCCGCCCGGTTGATTTTTGAGTACATTGGATTGGGACTTCTGGAAAGAAGATCAAGGAGGGGCGATGGAATTGATCCTGGAAGGCGCGTCCGTAAGGCTCGCCCAAACGATGCAAAACCTCAAGAACTTGGGTGTGAGCCTGAGCCTGGACGACTTCGGCACCGGGTATTCGAGTCTCAATTACCTGCGCCACTTTCCCGTGGACAGCCTTAAGATCGATCGTTCCTTCATCCGCGACGTGGTCACCGATCCAAGCGGTGCCTCCGTCGTCACCAGTATTATTGCCATTGCCCATAATTTGGGACTGACCGTCGTCGCCGAGGGTGTCGAGACACGCGAGCAGCTCGCCTTCCTGACTGGCTGTGGTTGCGACATGTTTCAGGGGTATCTATTCAGCAAGCCCTTGCCGGCAGAGGAGTTCGCTGATTTGCTGCGCGAGGGCTGGCGGCCCACTGGTTAAACGAACTGGCTCGGAGAGGACCGCCATCCTAGAAGTCACCGGTGCCAGCACAAATTTCCGGCGGTCTCGGTACCGGGACTTTTCAGACACAGAAAAAGGGCCATTTTCATCCGTGAGATGAAGTGGCCCTTTTTCGCAAGACAGGCCTTATGAGAATCATTGCGGGACAGCTTGGAGCCATTCGTGTAAAGCTCATGGGACGACTAATAGGACTCTAGTTAGCCAGCAAAGTACGTGGGCAATCAAAACCGGCACAGATTTAATCGGGCAGCCTAGATCATGACGGCGGAAGTTTTTTGGGGGAAAGCGATCGCGAGACGCCGGCATATGTTAGTTGGTGGCGCCGTCGGGCGCATACGCTGAGATCTGGTAGGGGACAACTCCAGGCTGCAGGTCTACACCCCCCTTCTGTTCACGGATTCCGCTCCGCGCGTAAACTCCTGACCCATTCGGACTAAACCAGCGGAACGCGTATTTCAACAATCAACCCGCCACCCGCTACATTCCGGGCCGTTATCATGCCACTGTGCAGATTCAGGGCACGCTCAGCAATCGCCAGTCCGATGCCGGTTCCGCCGCTCTGGCGGTCACGGGCTTCAGCCACCCGGTAAAATGGACGAAACAGCTCGGTCAGGGCCGCTTCCGGCACGCCGGGACCGTGGTCCCGTACCAATATGACCGCATACTCCATATTCTGCTCAGGCAATTTCAGCAGCTCGATTTCAACCGAACTCCCCTCTTTCGTATAACGCACGGCATTTCGCACCACGTTTTCAACAGCGCGGCGCAGCAACTCCCTGTTTCCCGAAGCACATAGCGGTTCAGTGGCCCCAACCCGTACATACCTGCCACAATCTTCAGCCTCGAAGGACGCATCAGCGACCACCTCCCCGATCATTGCCGCCAGATCAAAGTTTTCCTTCTCCAACACCTCACTGCCGCTTTCCATAATAGTGAGGGTCAGCAGTTGTCCGATCAGCTCATTCAGGCGCTCGGCCTCATTCTCGATCCGATTCAGATGAACGACTGCAGCGGGGGTTTCGACCTTCCTGACCAGTCCAAGAGCGACATTCAAGCGCGCCAAGGGTGATCGGAGTTCGTGGGAGATATCCCGTAGCAGCCGTTTCTGGGCTTCCACCAGGGCCTCGATCCGCTCGGCCATCCGATCCAGATCGTGCCCCAGATCGGCCATCTCACCTTTTGCGTCCTTTTTCCTCAGGCCGGCCCTGGCCGTAAGATCGCCGGATGCCAGGCACTGAGCCGTGGCGCGCAAGAGACGGATCGGCCTGGTGAGGTACCAGGCGAGGACATAGCAGATCACACCTCCGATGATCAGCATGACCAAAAAGCGGGCCGTATAGATCCGGGAAAGCCGCGCCCATCGATCGGTTTTTTCCCATGCGGGCAGGTCCGCCATTTCCACTGCGGCGATATAACCTGCCCCCGACGGGCCTGTAACCGCTTTGGCAACGACGCTGACGTCACGCCTGATGAAAAATTGGATTTGCCCGCCCTGGGCAGCGGTCATGGCCGCCTCTCGAAGCAGCTTATGGGGGTCACTCCCGGTTAAAAGCGTGTTGCCGTCCACGCTGAATAGAAAGGTACGCAGTTCGCCCGGCGTTCCGGCATTGATGGGGTCGAGTCCGGACTTCCCCTGCTGCTCGAACAGGGCCGGGGCAACCCGGCCATACAGGTCCAGCGTCTGACCGAGCATCTGCTGCCGATCCTCTCGCAAATACCCACGGTGTCCTGCAAACGGCCCGGTGGTCATGACCTTCGGGAGCATGAATTGAATAAGGCTCCAAAGGATAAAGGCCAGCCAGAAGCAGAGGAAAATTTGGACGAAAAGTGTTCGCATGGAGAACCGCCGATCGGCCGTTTATCGTCCCGCAACAGGACGGGCGTAAAGATAACCGACGCCTCGCACCGTCTTGATGCGGTCCTTCAAATCCGGGGTCTGCCCGAGCTTCCTGCGCAGGCTGCTGACGTGCACGTCGATACTGCGGTCATAGACATGTAATGGCCTGCCGAGAGCCTGAACTGATAGTTTGTCGCGGCTGACCACCTGCCCCGCCAGGCGGAGCAGCACCTCCAGTAGGGAAAATTCAACCGAGGACAAATCGACCGGTACTCCACCAAGAAACACCGCCCTGGCCGCGCTGTCCAACTCCAGATCGCCGACTCTCAAGGAACGGCAGGAAGGGGTTTTATCTCCCCTGCCGACCCCTGTCCTGCGTTTGATGGCTCTGATCCGCGCCACCAGTTCGCGCGGATTGAAAGGTTTCGGCAGATAATCGTCGGCCCCCATCTCCAGACCCACGATACGATCCACCTCTTCGCCGCGAGCGGTGAGCATCAGGACCGGTGTGGCGGAACCGGTGTGAATGCGGTGCAGCACCTCAAGACCGCTTAAGCC
>JACZKF010000187.1 GCA_014860175.1 Desulfuromonadales bacterium
CCTCCGGATAGGCGGTAATGTGGTGAATGGCCAGGTCTGACCCCCGGAACTCCTCCTCCTGCCCGAGGCGAAAACCGATGGTTTTGACGACCACGGCGTAGACGGCGAAGCCGGTGGCCAGGGCGTAGCCGACCGCCAGCAGGCTGCCGGTGAGCTGGGCGAAGAAGCTCACCCCCCCCATGCCGCCGAACCAGGTGCCGCCGAAAATGCCGGTGGCGATCCCCCCCCAGGTACCGACGATGCCGTGCAGCGGCCAGACCCCGAGGACGTCGTCGATCCGCAGTTTCTCCTGCTCCCATTGAAAGCCGTAGACGAAAATCAGGGCACCGATACCGCCGATGAAGAAGGCAGCGATCGGGTGCACCAGATCGGAGCCGGCGCAGATGGCGATCAGTCCGGCCAGGGCGCCGTTGTGGACGAACCCCGGGTCGTTGCGGCCGGCCACCAGGGCGAAGAGCACCCCGCCGACCATGGCCATCAGGCTGTTGACCGCAACCAGACCGGAGATCCCCTCCAGGCTCTGGGCGCTCATGACGTTGAAGCCAAACCAGCCGACCGCCAGAACCCAGCTCCCCAAGGCCAGAAAGGGGATGTTACTGACCGGGATCGGCTGGCTGCGGCCGCGGCCGAAACGGCCGGCCCGCGGGCCGAGCAGGAGGATCGCCGTCAGCGCCAGCCAGCCGCCCATCGAATGCACCACCACACTGCCGGCGAAATCGTGGAAGGGGGCACCGAAGGTGCGCTGGAAAAACCCCTGCAGGCCGCCGCTGTGCTGCCCCCAGATTACCGACTCGAAGAGCGGGTAGGTGAGGCCGGTGAAGACGGCGCCGGCGACCACCTGCGGCCAGAAACGGGAGCGCTCGGCGATGCCGCCGGAGATGATGGCCGGGATGCAGGCGGCGAAGCAGAGGAGGAAGAAGAAGCGCACCAGCTCATAACCGTTGGTGCTCCCCAGCAGGACGGTCGCCGGGCTGAAGAAGTGGATGCCGTAGGCGATGGGGAAGCCGATCAGGAAGTAGACGACGGTGGAGACCGACCAGTCGGTGAGGATTTTGACAAAGGCGTTGACCTGGCTCTTGCGGCGGACGCTGCCGACCTCCAGGAAA
Source organism: Desulfuromonadales bacterium (assembly GCA_014860175.1). Classification (GTDB taxonomy): domain Bacteria; phylum Desulfobacterota; class Desulfuromonadia; order Desulfuromonadales; family JACZKF01; genus JACZKF01. Next base: position 1,107 of record JACZKF010000187.1, read on the forward strand.
GCGAAGCCGGCGTGCATGGCAAAAACCATGACCGCGCCGAGCATGAGAAACAGCACGTCCCCGGAGCGGCTCAGGGTATGGGCAGCAGCGTTTTCCATTGATGACCTCCTCGTCAGCGGGCCGGGCCTCGTTACCCCTGCCAAGGAGATCTAGTTCAAGCATTGTGCCTTCTTTAAAAGTGGAGCCATTTCAATAATTTGCAAATTTGGAAGGAGACTTCAAAGGCCGATCTGCCGAAAAAATAGGCACTGCCGCCGGATAATCGGTCAAGAGGGGCGCCCGGAGAGTCTCTAACGCGTTTTCCCCGGGATCCCGGGCTCGGTCATCGGCCGCGGGTCGAGGAGGCGGTCGAGCTCGGCTGCCGGCAGCACCTTCTCGGCCTTGGCCACCTCCCGCACCGTGCTTCCAGTCTCATAGGCGACTTTGGCGATCTTGGCCGCCCGGTCGTAGCCGATGACGGGGGCCAGAGCGGTCACCATCGCCAGACTCTCCTCGATCAGCGACTCGCATCTTTGGCGGTCGGCCTGCAGATCCCGTACGCACTTGTCGGTGAACTGTTCCACCCCCTGCGCCAGCAGCTCGATGGCCTGCAGCAGATTGTGGGCGGTTACCGGCATCATCGTGTTGAGCTCGAAATTGCCCGAGAGCCCGGCCAGAGCGATGGTCGCATCGTTCCCCACCACCTGGGCGCAGACCTGCAACAGCGCCTCGGCCATCACCGGATTGACCTTGCCGGGCATGATCGAGCTCCCCGGCTGCACTGGCGGCAGGATCAGCTCCCCCAGGCCGCCGCGCGGTCCGCTGCCGAGAAAACGGATGTCGTTGGCAATCTTGAACAGCCCGATGGCCGTCCCGCGCAGGGCGCCACTGGCGCTGACGGCGGCATCCCGGGCCCCCTGGGCTTCAAAATGATTGCCCGCCTCGCGCAGCGGCAGCCCGGTGACCGCCGTCAGGCCGGCGATCACCCGGGCGGCGAATTCGGGGTGGGTGTTGAGGCCGGTTCCCACCGCCGTCCCCCCGAGGGGGAGCTCCATCAGCCCCTCCAGCGCCGCCTCCAGGCGCCGCTTGGCCAGGGCGACCTGCCGGGCGTAGCCGGAGAAGATCTGCCCGAGGCGAATCGGTACCGCATCCTGCAGATGGGTGCGTCCGATGGTGACCAGGGGATCGAAGGTCTCCGCCTTCTCCCCCAGGGCTTCCTGCAACCGGTGCAGGGCCGGGATCAGGGTGTGCCGGATCTCTACCGCCGCCGCCAGGTGCAAGGCGGTAGGGATGACGTCGTTGCTCGATTGGCCGAGATTGACATGGTCGTTGGGGTGAATCCCGGGGGTTCCGGCGGTCTGCCCCAGCATCTGCATGGCCCGGTTGGCGATCACCTCGTTGGCGTTCATGTTGGTGCTGGTCCCGGAGCCGGTCTGGAACACGTCGAGGGGGAAGTGCGCGTCGAGCTCCCCTTTGACCACCTCCTCGGCCGCCTCCATGATCGCCAGCGCTCGTCGGCGATCGAGCAGCTCCAGCTCCAGGTTGACCCGGGCCGCATGCTCCTTGAGCATCCCCAGGGCGCGGATGAAGGGGCGGGGGAAGCGGATGCCGGAGATCGGGAAGTTGATTAGGGCCCGGGCGGTCTGGGCTCCGTACAAGGCATCGGCAGGGACCTGCATCTCCCCCATCGAATCTTTCTCGCTGCGGAGCTCGGTCGCCCGTTGCTCTTCCATGTGTCGTCTCCTGCCATGCCGCAGAAGCGAACTCCCCGGCATCGATAAGGTTTTTTTAAATTGTGGCGGTCGCCCCCGGATTTGTCAACGGTTGCCGGGGTTTTCCTTCCCTTTGCCGGGACGGCGGGTTAAAATGCCGGCCCATGAGCACCCTTGCCTTCACCCTCATTCTGATGTCGGCCGTCAGCCACGCCTTGTGGAATCTGCTGGTGAAGCGCAGCCGCGACAAGACCGTATTCATCTAGTGGATGTTCGTCAATTCGGCCATTTTGATGAACCTCATGCTGGCGGCCCGCCCCGACCCTTT
>JACZKF010000188.1 GCA_014860175.1 Desulfuromonadales bacterium
CCTCTTGACTTTCCCGGCGTCGTCGTCGGCGCCGGCCCGGGTAACCAGGAACAGGGCGGCCGATGCCCGCCCGGGATGGCGCTCGAGCAGATTGAGCAACACATACCCCCCCATCGACATGCCGCCGACCACCGCCTTGTCTATCTGCAGATGGTCGAGCAGGCGGATCATATCGTCGGCGAAGACCGACATCGAGTAGGGGCCGGCCGGCGCCGCGCTGTCGCCAAAACCGCGCAGGTCCGGGGCGATCACCCGGTAGCCGGCGGCCGCCAGCGCCCTGGCCTGCGGCTGCCACATGCGGCGGCAAAGAGGGAAACCGTGGATGAGCAGCACTGTCGGGCCGCTGCCGACGTCGTCGCAGGCGAGGGAAATGTCGTCCAGCTGAACCTTCATCGGGGCTCCTTCGGCAACCATTAATAGGAGAATACTGAAGAAATCTAACATTGCCGGGGGAAAGGAGCAAGGTGTTGCGGGAGGAGCGGCGCAGAAAAAGCGGAAGCCGGCCATGGGGCCGGCTTCGGGGAAGACGGTGGACTGGCTTTTATTACAGGAAGCCGAACTTCTTCATTCGGTAACGGAAGGCATCGATGCCGAGGTTGAGCTTTTTGGCGGCTTTCGACTGGTTTCCTTCGGCGATCTCCAGCGACTGGCGGATCAGCTCCCGTTCGACATCCTCGATATCGATCCCTTCCGGGGGGAGGCGGAAGGTGATCGGACCGACACCGCTGCCGCCGGTCTTCGCCACCAGCTCCTGGGGGAGGTGCTCGAGGAGCAACGTATCTTCGTTCTCCAGAATGATCGCCCGCTCGATAATGTTCTTGAGCTCGCGGATGTTCCCCGGCCATTGGTACTCGGTGAGAAACTTCTCCGCCATCTTCGAGATCCCCTTGACCCCTTTGCCGAACTCACGGTTGAAGAAAGCAATGAAATGGCTGGCCAGCGGGAGGATGTCATCCGTCCGGTCGCGCAAGGGGGGGAGGAAGATCGGAATGACCTGGATGCGGTAGTAGAGGTCGGGACGGAAGCGCTTTTCCTCCATCCCTTTGAGCAGGTCCTGGTTGGTGGCGGAGATGATGCGCACGTCGACATGGACGTCTTTGACCCCGCCGACCCGGCGAAAGGATCGCTCCTCCAGCACCCGCAGCAGCTTGGCCTGCATTCCCAGTTCCATGTCGCCGATCTCGTCGAGAAACAGGGTGCCGCCGTCGGCCATCTCGAACAACCCTTTTTTCTGCGCCCGGGCGTCGGTAAAGGCCCCCTTCTCATGCCCCATCAGCTCGCTTTCCAGCAGCGTCTGGGGAACCGCGGCGCAGTTGATCGCCATGAACGGCTTGTCGGCGCGGGCGCTTTCGAAGTGAATCGCCTTGGCAATCAGCTCCTTGCCGGTGCCGCTCTCCCCCTGGATAAGGACCGTGCTGGCATCGCTGCGGGCGATCTTCTCCACCATCGCCAGCACATTTTTCATGTGCCGGCTTTCGGCGATCAGGTTGCCGACGCCGTAGCGGCGCGACTGCTCGGAGCGCAGGTGCGCCACTTCCTTCTTCAGTTCGCTGGTCTCCAGCGCCTTGCGGATGACGATGGCCAGCTCGTCCAGATTGAACGGCTTGTTGATGTAATCGTACGCCCCCATCCGCATCGCCTTGACCGCAGTCTCCAGCACCCCCAGGGCGGTGATCATGATGACGATGATCTCGTCATCGATCTCCTTGATCTTCTCCAGAACCTCCAACCCGTTGATGCCAGGGAGCTGGATATCGAGCAGCACCAGCTCCGGGGCCTCTTCCCGCACCAGCTTCAGGGCATCCTCCCCCGAGCCGGCGGTGCAGACTTCGTACCCCTGCTTTTTCAGGTTCTGTTCGAGGGACCAGCGGATCAGGTGTTCGTCGTCGACCACCAAAATCTTATGCCTGCGCACTGTTGACCTCTTTCCTGAGCTGCTCGGAGAGCACCGGCAACTCGATGGTGAAGGTGGTCCCCTCGCCGATTTGGCTTTTTACCTTGATGCTGCCGCCGTGATGCTCCATCAGCTGGCGGCTGATCGGCAGACCCAGACCCGTCCCCTGGGTCTTGGTCGTGTGAAAGGGGACGAATATTCTTTCCAGCTCCTCAGGCGCGATCCCTTTGCCGGTGTCAGTGATGGTCACCCGCACGAACTGGCCGTCCTCCCGGGTAACCGCGTCGGTTTCAATCAGCAGAGTGCCCCCGCTTTTCATCGCCTGGATGGCGTTGATGATGACATTGAACAGCACCTGCTGGATCTGTTTTTCATCGACCCAGACCGGCGGCAGATCGCGGGTCAGTTCCTTGACCCGATGGATGTTGCTCGCTTCGGGGTGCTGGACGACGAAAAACAAGGTCTTTTTCACCAGGGCGTTGATGTCGACCCAGGAAAACTCCGGGTGGCTCGGCCGGCCGAAACAGAGCAGGTCGGTGGCCGTTTTGTCCAGTCGGGCGATCTGTTCGAGTACCTGACGGACGATCTCCCGCCGCGGATCGTCTTCAGCAAACTCGTCGGCCAGCACCGAGATGGCGCCGCTGATGCCGGCGAGCGGATTTTTGATCGTGGGCGACGCCGGTCGACATCTCTCCCACCGAGGCGAGCCGGTCGGCCCGCTCCATCTGCTGATAGTGACAGCATTCGAGCTCCTGTTTGGCTTTTTCCATATGGTTGACCATGGAGTTGAAGCCGCGCATCAGCGAGCCGATTTCATCCTCGCAGCTCGGGTTAAGCCGCACCGAAAGGTCCCCCGCCTCGACCTGAACCATCCGGTTAACCATGGTCTGGATTGGCCGTTTGACGAACCGCAGCAGGACAAAGGAGATCCCCGCCGACAGCAGCACCACGATCACGGCGGTGGAGAGGAGAAAGAATTGGGTCGTATGGCGCAGCTTCTGGTTGGTGCCGGCCAGGGAAAGATTCAAGTTCAGCACCCCGAGCACCTTGCGGCCGAAGCCGTGGCAGAGAAAACACGACTCTTCCGCCACGATCGGTTTGACCAAGCCGAGCACCTGCACGCTTTGCAGCCGATAGATGCCGCTGGGGCGCTGGTCGGCGAACAGGGCCATGGTCTCCGGATCGATCCGGCTGCCGATCTCCTGGGGCTTGGCCGAGCGCAGGATCGTCCCGTCCGGGTGGAAGATGCGCACATCGGCCAGGTGATCGCTGCGGCCGACCAGTTCGAGGGTCGATTGCACGTCGTTGCTGTTGCCGACCCGCATTGAATTGAAGATCGATTTTTCGACGGTGTACAGCAGGAGTTCGGCACTTTCCTGGGCCGAGGCGATCATCCGGCTGTGTTCGCGATGAATGAAAAACAGGGAGAAGATACCGACGCCAATGGCGACGATCAGGATATTGAGCAGGATGACCCGGCTGATAAAACTTTTGAGCAGCAAGTCACTTCTCTTTCCACTGGTCAGCTATGCGGCGGCGCCTGGCGCCGCTACTTGCGCAGCAAAACCCGTTCTGCCGCCTCGACCAGATGAGACGGGGTGAGGCCAAAATGGATAAGAAGTTCTTCGGCCAGGCCGGAGACTCCGAACACGTCGCGCAACCCGACCCGCTCCACCGGGACCGGGAATCCTTCGGCCAGGGTCTCACAGACTGCCCCGCCGAGGCCGCCAATCACCGAGTGCTCCTCGGCGGTCACCACCGCCCCGGTTTCCCGGGCAGCCTGCAAGACCAGATCGACATCGAGCGGTTTCACCGTCCCGAGATGGAGCACCCGGGCAGAGATGTTCTCTTCCTGGAGGATAGCCGCGGCGGCCAGCGCCTGGGCGCTCATCATGCCGGTCGTGATGAAGGTCAGATCGGTCCCCGGGCGCAGCACGCTCCCCCGCCCGATGCGAAAATCGGCGGCCCCGTCGGTGAAGACGATGGGTACCTTGGAGCGCCCCAGGCGGATGAAGACCGGTCCGGCAAAGGCTGCCGCCGCCCGAATCGCGGCGGTGGTCTCGGGCCCGTCGGCCGGGCACAGGACGGTCATGTTGGGGAGGGCGCGCATGATCGCCAGATCCTCCACCGACTGGTGGGAGCCGCCATCCTCGCCGACGGTGATGCCGCCGTGGGTCGCCACGATCTTCACGTTCATCCGCGGGTAGGCGACCGACTGGCGGATCTGTTCGAACGCCCGGCCGGCGGCGAAGACGGCGAAGGTCGAAGCGAAGGGGATCATCCCGCCGGCGGCCAGTCCGGCCGCCATGCCGACCATGTTGGCTTCGGCGATGCCGGCATTGAAAAATCGTCCGGGGAACTCGCGGGCAAACAGACCGGTCTTGGTCGACCCGGAAAGATCGGCATCCAGGGCGACGATCCGTTCATTTTCGCGCCCCAGCTCCAGCAGCGCCTGCCCGTAGGCGTCTCTTGTGGCAATCATTGCGTAAACCTCGTAAAGTCGTAATGCGTGATCAGTAATATGTGATGCCCATCACGCCTTTCAGGAGTGTCCCAGATGCTCCAGGGCCCGGCCGAGTTCGTCGTCGCTGGGGGGAACCCCGTGATAGCTGGCCTTGTGCTCGAAGAAGGGGACCCCCTTCCCCTTGACCGTGCGGGCGATGATCATGGTCGGGCGCCCCTCGGTCTGCTCGGCTTCGGCAAAGGCGCGGGCGATCGCCTGCACATCGTGTCCATCGACCTCCAGCACCTGCCAATTGAAGGCGAGGAATTTGGGGCCGAGAGGGGCGACGTTCATCACCTTGGCCACTTCGCCGTCGATCTGCAACGCATTGGCGTCGAGAACGACACAAAGCCGGTCGAGGCCGTAGTGGGCGGCGGCCATGGCGGCTTCCCAGATCTGCCCTTCCTGCACCTCGCCGTCGCCGAGCAGGACATAGGTGCGGCTGGAGCGCCCCTGCAGCCGGGCGGCCAAGGCCAGCCCGACGGCCTGAGAAAGCCCCTGGCCGAGGGAGCCGGTGCAGACTTCCACCCCCGGGGTCTTGTTCATGTCGGGATGCCCCTGCAGGTGCGAGCCGAGCCGGCGCAGAGTCTTCAGATCGTCGCGGGAGAAGTAGCCGGCTTGCGCCAGGCAGGCATACAGCGCGGGGGCGGCGTGCCCCTTGGAGAGAACGAAGCGGTCACGCTCCTCCCAGCGGGGGTTGCTGGGGTCGTGGCGCATCTGATGGAAGAACAGCACGGTGAGTACATCGATAGCCGAAAGGCTGCCACCGGTGTGCCCCGATTTGGCGGTATTGAGCATCTTCAGGATTTCGACCCGCAGGTGACGGGCGGTATCCTCCAACTCCCGCACGGCTTCAGTAGCCAGCATGAGGCAAACAACTCCCTTCCAACATTCCCGCAGCGGGAAATTTCAATGGACCGTGGTGGTCCGGTTACGGTTTCTTGCCACCATCGCCAAGCAGATAGGCGAGGATGACGTCGTCAAGGCTGTTGCCCGTTGCCGGTTCCGGCGCCGGGGATGGGTCGGGGG